>DATCDE010000106.1 GCA_036510875.1 Actinomycetes bacterium | reverse complement strand
CTCGCGGCTGTTCGTGGCAGTGTCCGCGATGGCCTTCGGCGGTGGGGTGTTCGCCTACTTCTACCTGCGCTCACTGAACGGCAACGGGCTGTGGCGCGCGGCCGGGCAGACGCCGTCGGGCTTCATCTCGGTTCCGGTGCTCGTGCTGACCCTGGTCGGGGCCGTCCTGTATCTGCTGAGCACGCGGCGGCTGCTGCGCGAGCCGAGCACCGGGACCGACTGGCGGGTGGCTGCGGGGGTCGCGGCCGGCACCCTGGTGCTGGCGGCCGGCATCCAGCTGTGGGGGATGCGCCGGCTGCCGTTCTTTCCCGGTGCCTCCGGGTTCGCTTCGGTCTACGTCGCCGTGATGCCGCTGTTCGCCGTCTGGCTGCTCATCGGTGCGTACTGGGTGGAGACCCTGCTGGCCCGCTCGCTGCGGGTGCGCTGGGTGACCGCCCCGGTCGGGGAGAACGCGGACAGTGTCGAGGGGGTGGCGTTCAACGGCTCACTCGAGGGCTCCCGCCTGTTCGTCGGGTTCCTCGCCCTGCTGTCCATCGTCCTCTACGTGCTGTTCTCGGTGCTGAGCTGACCGCTCGCGATGATCTCGGAGGCTGTCCATGAACGTAATCGCAGCGGCCAATCCCACTGGGGACGTGCTGACCTGGGTGTTCCCGGTGGTGCTGTTCGTCGGGGTGCTGATCTGGGGGTTCTTTCAGCGGTCCCGCCGCTGACCGGCCGGCGTCAGCCGACCAGGACCCCCGGGCGTACCGCGTCCAGGCTGAGCGACTCCGACGGCGCACCCAGCGCGGTGGCCGCCTTGTCGAAGATGCCCTGGGCGGAGGCCGCCCGCTGCTGCATGTCCCCGAGCCGCTGCTTGAGGTCGGCCAGCCGGGCGGGATCCCCGGGGGAAAGGAGCAGCTGGTGAACGTCCTGCATCGCGTCGACCGCGTCGGAGGAGGCCCAGCCGTACAGCTGCGCGGCCCCGAGCTCGAGGTGGTAGCGCGCCACCGAGCGCGGCGGCTGGGCGGCGGCCAGGTCCAGGATCTTGGCGTTGCCGGCCGGCGTGCAGTCCAGAGCGGCCCGGTCCCCGATGCCGATCGCGGTGTTCCGGTCGGTGGAGACCCCGGCCATGATCTGGTTGTAGGCGCTCAGCGTCTCCTCGACCTCGACGCCGCAGGACAGGACGTCGCCGCGCAGCTGTGTCACATAGGACTGCAGGTCGCCCTGCAGCTGGCCCTGGGTGGCCTGGTGCGGCCAGTCGGCGACCGCGGCGGCGCCCAGCGCGACCACGGTCACCCCGGCGATGGCCCATCGGGGATGCGCCTTGGCCCAGGCGCTCAGCCGGGCCGTGCGCCCCGGTTCGGAGGGTGCGGGGGCAGCGGACTCAACGTCAGTGGTCGAACTCACGCAGCGGAGGGTACCCCCCGGCCGCGTGGTTGCGGCACTGTTCGCGGGGGTGGTCGCTGATGCCGACCGGTGGACAGCCGGGCGCGCTCGGCGGGGCGCTAGTGACGGCGCTGGCCGGCCAGGCTGCCGTGGTCCTCGCCTTTGCGGTGCTCGGCGCGCTCGCGTACGCCGTCGTCCAGCGGCGAAGGGCAGCGGATCCCTCCGGCCCGGCTCTGCCGACGGAGTCCGGGGCGCGCCGCTTCCTGCGCGTCGCCCTGGGGTCGCTGTGGGTGCTGGACGGGCTGCTGCAGGCCCAACCGGCGATGCCGTCCGGGTTCCTGCCCACGATGGTCGACCCGGCGATGGCCGGGCAGCCGTCCTGGCTCACCCAGCTGGTCGCCCCCCTGGTGCGCGCCTGGTCCCACCACCCGGTCGGCGCGGACGCCGTCACGGTCTGGGTGCAGGTCGGGCTGGGGGTGCTGGTCCTGGCCGGCGGCTCGGGGCGTTTCGCCAGGACGGCGCTGTGGGCTTCCTTGGGCTGGAGCGTGGTCGTCTGGGTGGCCGGCGAGGGGCTCGGTGGGCTCTTGGTCCCCGGGGCCAGCTGGCTGACCGGTGTGCCCGGCGCTGCGGTCTTCTATGCCGTCGCCTCGGGGCTGCTGCTGGCACCGTGGTCGTGGTGGTCGGGCCGCCGTCCGGCGGCGTCCCTGGCCCGCTGGGCCGTCGGCGTCACCATGCTGCTGGGGGCGGTGCTGCAGGCGCTGCCGTGGGAGGGAGCCTGGTCGGCCTCCGACGGCCTGTCCGCCATCTTCCGGGACGCCTCCACCACGCCGCAGCCGGCGCTGCTGCGGCGACCGCTGAGCGCCCTCGCCCTCGTCTCCGCCGCCCACCCGGTCGCGGTCGGTTCGGTGCTGCTCGTCGTTTTGGCGGTGGTCGGTGCCGGGCTGGTCTCGGGCCGGGCGGCCTGGCTGTTCGTCCCGTCCGGGCTGGCAGTCCTGCTGGCGACTTGGTGGTTCGGCCAGGACTTCGGCGTCCTCGGCGGGACCGGGACCGACCCCAACAGCGCCGTGCCGCTCGCGGCGATGCTGGTGGCCGCGTGGCCCGGCTGGGCGGAGGCCACGCACACCGAGCCGGAGCGCGCCCCGGTTGCCCCCCGTCGCCGGGTGCTGGGCGGGGCCGCCTGGGGCGCCGGGGTCGCGGCCGTGCTCGTCGTGCCCGCCGTGCTGGCCCTGGGCCTGTTCGGCCCGGCCGACGCGCAGGCGGCGGTGGCGGACGACGGCGGCGTCCGGCAGCTGGACGGTCGGGCCGCCCCCGACTTCACGCTCACCGACCAGAACGGGGCCCGGCTCACCCTGTCGAAGCTGCGCGGGAACCTGGTGCTGCTCACGTTCCTCGACCCGGTCTGCTCGGACAACTGCCCGCTCATCGCCAACCAGCTGGCGGCCGCGGTCCGGGCCGCGGGAGCTCGTGCCGAGCACGTCCAGGTCGTGGCGGTGGACGCCAACCCGGTCTTCCACGGCGTGCCCGACGTGCAGACCTTCACCCGCGAGCACGGGCTGTCGGCGATGCCGTCCTGGCACTTCGTCACCGGCTCGCTGGCCCAGCTGACGCCAGTGCTGCGCTCGTACGGCATCACCGTCAGCCTGCAGTCAGTCGGCATGGAGGCCCACTCGCAGGTGGTCTACTTCGTCGACGCGGCGGGCCGCGAGGTCAGCTCGATGGACGACAGCGCCCAGCCGGACCTGACGACGGGGTACGTCGACCTGATGACCCGAGCGATCGAGACGAGGGCCCCGTGACCAGCGGCCTGGTCCGGGCGGCGGGGGCGCTGACGGTGGCGACGGCGCTGGCCGGCTGCGGCGCCGGCACCGCGGCCAGCAGCACCTCGGTCGCCGCCTCGAGCCCGCCCCGCCTGCAGCCCCAGCTGGTCATGGCCGGTCCGGACAGCGGGCTGCTGGTGTGGCGCAGCGGCTCGGTGTCGGTGCTGCTGGCGACCACCGACGGCTTCCGCACGGTCACCAACGCCACCCCGCCGGCGGTGCCGACGGACGGCGGGCTGCTGCTGGCCCGGTCCGGGTCCCACCACGTGCTGGTCGGCGTCCTGCCCACCGGTGCGCTCAGTGTGTCCCCCGTCCTGCTCGGGGACGGGACCCCCACCGGGTGGTCCGGCGGCCAGCTGCCGGGCGTGCTCACCGACCGTCCGGAGGCGGTTGCATTCCAGGGGAAGGCCCTGTGGGCGCTGCTTGGCTCCGGTTCCTCGACCGAGCTGGTGACCGCCATGGCTGCCGAGGGCCCGTGGCAGGTCGCCGCGTCGGCGTCGAGCCTGGACCCCTCGCAGCGGCTGCGGCTCACCGGCGTGCGCTGGACGGACGCGACGCAAGGCTGGCTGTCCGGAACCGCTCCGGCGGGCCAGACCGTGCTGTTCCGGCAGGGGGCCGGCGGCTGGCGGCCGGTCCCGCTGGCGGCACCGCAGGGGACGGCGGCTGCGCTGCAGGAGGCGGCGTCCGCGCCCTGCGGGACGGGTGGTGACCTGGTCGACCTGGTCACGACCAGGCCGTCGTCCGGCGGCCCCGGCACGGCGGTCGTCGAGCGGACGGTGGACGGCGGCACCAGCTGGCGGACCGGCGCCCCCGTCGCGCTGCCCGCGGGCGACCCGGTCTGGGCCTGCTCCGCCGGCCGGGTCTGGCTGGCCGTGCCGGACGGGTCGGCGGCGCGGCTGCTCGCCTCCACCAACGGCGGGCAGGCCTGGCGGGACGAAGGAACGGCACCGGGTCCGGTGACGGACCTGGCGATCACCGGAGCGGACACCGGCTACGCCGTCACCGGGGAGGGGACGGCGGCCCGGCTGTGGTCGGTGTCCGCGTCCGGTCAGTCGTTCGCCCCGGTCACGTTGCCGGAGTGGGTTGCCCAGCTGGGCGTGGGAGGCGAGTCGTGAGCGTGCTGTTCGAGCACTGGTCTTTCGACCCGGTGGTCGTCGTCATGGCGGTCGTCGTCGGTATCCACCAGCGCGGGCTGCGGCTGAGGCTGCACGCCGTCCGGCGCGCCGGACGACCCACCAGGCCGTGGGTCGGGCAGGCCGCGCTGTTCTACCTGGGGCTGGCCGCGCTGCTGCTCGCCATCGTCTCGCCGATCGACTACTGGGCGGACGACTACCTGACCGCACACGTCGTCCAGCACATCCTGCTGTCGTTCGTCGCCGCCCCGCTCATCGTCCTCGGCGCCCCCTGGCTGCCGCTGCTGCGCGGGCTGCCCCGCCCGGTCCGCGGCGGGTTCGGCCGACTCGCCCAGCGGACGCGTCCGGGCCGCCCGGTCGGCCCGGTCGGCCGGGCGCTCGCGTGGGTCCGCCAGGTCCTGGCTCGCCCCTGGACCTCGATCGTGCTGTTCAACGCGGCGATGCTGTTCTGGCACTTCCCCGGGCCGTTCGACCTGGCGGCCCGGGTCAGCAGCGTGCACATCTGGCTCGAGCACGGCAGCTTCTTCGGCCTGGCGGTCGCGCTGTGGTTGCAGATCTTCGGTTCGTACCCGATGCGCCCGGTCCTGGACGGTCCGCGCCGGCTGGCCGCGCTGATCTCCACCAACGGCGTCATGGTCGTCGTTGCGATGACCCTGGTCATGTTCACCAAGGACCTCTACCCCTGGTACGCCGAGGGGCACACGCTGGCCCAGCAGGCGGCCGACCAGCAGATCGCGGGGGCGATCTTGTGGGTCTGCGGGGAGATCGCCTTCTTCCCGGCGATGCACCACACGGTCACCAGCTGGCTGCGCGAGCGCGAGCCAGACCCGATCCCGCTGCTGGCCCCCGTCGCCGGCTGACCGACGCCGATGTGCAGAGGTCCCGGGCCGTCGTCACCGACGGTCCCGGGACCTCGTCATGCCAGTCGGGGTGACAGGATTTGAACCTGCGACCTCTTCGTCCCGAACGAAGCGCGCTACCAAGCTGCGCCACACCCCGAAGTGCCCGAGCAGGATAGCCGAGCCGCGGCGGCACCCCAAACGGGCTACCCCTGCTCGCCCCGGGCGACCAGGGTGAGCAGCGCCGCCTCGGGCGGGCAGGCGAACCGGATCGGGGCCGTGGGGGAGGTGCCGAGCCCGGCGCAGACGTGCAGCAGGGTGCCCTCGGTGTGCTTCGAGAGCCCCTTGGCCCGCCGCGGCGACAGGTCGCAGTTGGAGACCAGAGCCCCGTAGAACGGCACGCACAGCTGCCCGCCGTGGGTGTGCCCGGCGATCACGAGCGGCAGCCCGTCGGCGGCCATGGCGTCGACCACGCGGTGGTAGGGCGCGTGGACGACGCCCAGGCTGAGGTCGGCGTCCGGCGCCGCCGGCCCGGCGACCTCGTCGTAGCGGTCCCGGTCGATGTGCGGGTCGTCCACGCCGACCAGCTCGATCTCGCGGCCGTCGTCCAGCTTGACCCGGGCCCTGGCGTTGGACAGGTCGGCCCACCCGGCCGAGCGGAGCGAGTCGGTCAGGTCGCGCCACGGCAGGTCCGGCCCGTGCCGGCGGGTGGCGTCGCTGGCCAGCAGGTACCGTGCCGGGTTCTTCAGGGTCGGTCCGTAGTAGTCGTTCGAGCCGAGCACGAACGCCCCCGGGCGCTCCAGCAGCGGGCCGAGCGCGTCGACCAGGGGTGCTACGGCGTCCGGATGGGCCAGGTTGTCCCCCGTGTCGATGACCAAGTCCGGCTCGAGTGCGGCGAGCGCGCGGACCCAGCGCTGCTTCTTGTGCTGGCCGGGGGTCAGGTGCAGGTCGGTGAGCTGCAGCACCCGGATGGGGGCCTGGCCCGGGGGCAGCACCGGGACGGCCTCCCGGCGCAGCCGGAAGGCACGGACCTCGTACCCGGCACCGTAGGCGATGCAGGCCAGCCCTGCGGCGGTCGCACCGGCGGCGACACGGGTGATCGGATGCATCGGGCCATGGTGGCATGGCACGGGCGGATCGGCCGCGACGGTCGACCTGTCATGCTCGGAGGGTGAGCGAGCTGAAGAACCGCCTGCACGCCGACCTGACCGACGCTATGCGGGCCCGGGACGAGCTGACCACCGCCACCCTGCGGATGGCGCTGACCGCCGTGACCAACGCCGAGGTCGCGGGCAACACCGCCAAAGAGCTGAGCGACGCCGAGGTGGTCGGCGCCCTGCAACGCGAGGCGAAGAAGCGCCGGGAGGCCGCCGAGGCCTACGACGGGGCCGGCCGGCCGGAGCTGGCGCAACGGGAGCGGGCCGAACTCGCGGTGGTCGAGGGGTACCTGCCCGCGGCGATGTCCGACGCCGAGCTGGAGGCGCTGGTGGCCGCCGCCGTCGCGGCGGTGGCCACAGCCGGTGCCACCGGGCCCAAGGCCATGGGCCAGGTCATGAAGGCGCTCCAGCCCCAGGTGGCCGGGCGCGCCGACGGCGCCGCGGTGGCCGCCCGGGTCCGGGCGGCGCTCGCCGCCGACTAGTGCTTCGTCGGCTTCGGGCTGGGCGTGGGGACGACGGGCGGTCCGGTGGACGGCGCCGGGCCTGCCGTGCCGCCGGATGGGCCCGCGGAAGCGGTCGGTGCGGTGGTTGGTGGTGGCGGCGACCCGTTGCTCAGGTAGAGCGAGATCGGGGTCCCCGGGGACACCGACCGGCCGGCTGCGGGGTCGGTGTGGTCGATCGTGCCGACCGGGTACGTCGAGTTGACCTGGGTGGGCACGACGACCGAGCTCAGCCCCCGTGCGCTGAGCTTGGCGGCCGCCTGGGTGGGGGTCAGCCCGGCCAGCGACGGAACGGTGACGGTGATCCCCCGGATGACCGTCGGGTCGAGCGCCGGGAACCGGATCACCGGCACGTCCTTGAGGGCGGCCTGCATCGTCTCGCGCCAGATCGGCCCGGGGATGGACTTGCCGTAGACCTGCGGGTAGAAGTGGCCGTTGATCGTGACGTTCTGCATCGGGTGGCCGAAGCCGCCGCGCGGGTCGCCGGCCCAGACCGCGGTGGACAGCTGCGGCACGAACCCGACGAACCACACGGCGGAGTTGCTGTCCGTCGTCCCGGTCTTGCCGGCGGCCGGCCGGCCCAGGCTCATCGGCTGGCCGGTCCGACCGCCGATCGGGCCGTCGATGACGCCCGCGAGGATCGAGGTGACGCCGTCGGCGATGGCCGGGTCGAGCACCTGGCTGCAGCGCACCGACGGGACCGCCAGCTGCTTGCCGTTGCGGTCGGTCACCGAGACGATCGCTCGGGACTCGCAGTGCTTGCCGTGGGCCGCGAAGGTGGCGTAGGCCTCGGCCATCGTCAGCGGCGTGACGTTGTCGACGCCGAGGGTGAACGAGGGCACCCGCTGCAGCGGCTTGCCGGCGCCCGAATGGACCCCGAGCGCCTCGGCGATCTCGACCGGCCGGCAGATGCCGGTGCGGCGCTCCACCTCGACGAAGAAGGTGTTGATGGACAGCGCCGTGCCGGTGCGCAGGTTGAACGTGCCGGCCCCGGTCGAGTTGCTCAGCGTGTAGGGGGCGAACTTGTTGCCGTTGCAGTCGGTGAACCCGGTGAACGTCTTGGTCTGGGGGGCAGCGATCGGCTCGTTGAGCGGGATGCCCTGCTCGAGGGCCGCCGCCAGCGTGAACGCCTTGAACGTCGACCCGGCCTGCATCCCCACGGTGCCGCCCTCGGCGCTGTCGACCGCGTAGTTGTACGTCGTGTAGCCGACCCCGCTGACCCCCCAGCGCCGGTTCTCGGCCATCGCCTTGATGTTGCCCGTGCCTGGCTCCACCATGGCCAGGGACGCGGCCTTGCCGCTCGGGTCGTTGTACGGGATGTACCTCTCGACCGAGGCCTGGGCAGCCGACTGGGCCTTGACGTCCAAGGCGGTCCGAATGGTCAGCCCGCCCTGCTCGATCAGCGCCTTGCGGTCGTCAGCCGTCTTGCCGAACGCCGGGTCGTTGAGCAGGACGTGCATGACGTAGTCGCAGAAGAACGGCGCCCCCGACGTGGAGCAGCCGTTGGCGACCTGCCGAGGCTTGAGCATCTTGGCCATCGGAATCGCGGCGGCGGCGTCGCGCTCCGCCTGGGTGATGTCGCCCAGCTGCAGCATGCGGTCCAGGACGACGTCACGGCGCTGCTGCGCGGCGGCCGGGTCCAGCAGTGGGTCGAAGGCGACCGGCTGCTGCACGATGCCGGCCAGCGTGGCCGCCTCCGACAGGGTGAGCTTGTCCGCGGACGTGGAGAAGTAGCGGCGGGCGGCCGCCTCCGTGCCGTAGGCGCCGGCGCCGAAGTAGGCGATGTTGAGGTAGCCCTCGAGGATCTGCGCCTTGCTCCACTTCTTCTCCAGGCCGATCGCCAGCCGCATCTCACGCAGCTTGCGGCCGGTGTTCACGGCCCTGGCGGCGGCCCGCTCGGCGTCGGTCTGGGCCGAGACCACGAGCACGTTGCGGACGTACTGCATGGTCAGCGTGGAGGCGCCCTCCTGGACCGAGCCGGACTGCAGGTTCGCGGCCAGCGCGCGCAGCGCCCCGTGAATGTCCACGCCGCCGTGCTCGTAGAACCGGGAGTCCTCGATGGCCACGATGGCCTTCTGCATGACCGGGGCGATCGACGAGAGCGGGACGACGATCCGGTTCTCGCTGTAGATGCGCGCGATCACCGAGCCGTCGGCGGCCAGGATCGTCGAGGTCTGCGGCAGCGGCGGGGTCTGCAGGTCGCTGGGCAAGGTGTCGAACGACTGTGCGGAGTTGCGGGCGATCGCTCCGGCGGCCCCCACGACTGGCAGCGCCAGTCCGGCCGCGAGCACGCCAGCAACGAGGCTGACGACCAGGAGCATCGCCAACGGGGTGACCACGCCGCTGTCGTCGGCCGGCCGCGGACGGACCATGCCCACCAGAGTACGTGCTGACGTCGGTTGCGCCGGCCGTCGGCGTGTGACGGGAGATAACAGATGGGGCACGAGCGGCGATGTCCATAGTCCTGACGGACCACCTCAGATTGGGCCATTCGGACCTGTCGCCCCATCCGTCCGATTCCGTACCTTCCGACTCATGGCCTGGACCACTGACTGGACGTCCCGCGCGGCATGCCGCGGCACCGATCCCGACACCCTGTTCGTCCAAGGGGCCGCGCAGAACCGGGCCAAAGCGGTCTGCCTGGGCTGCCCGGTGCGCACCGAGTGCCTCGCCGACTCCCTGGACAACCGGATCGAGTTCGGCGTCTGGGGCGGCATGACCGAGCGGGAGCGCCGGGCGCTGCTGCGACGGCGTCCGAACGTGACGTCGTGGCGGGAGCTGCTGGAGACCGCGCGGAACTCCTACGAGGGCCAGCCGGGGCTGCTGTCGGACGGGGCTCGCGCCGCCGGCTGACCGCTCAGCGCGCGCCGGCGAGGTCGGCGCCGACCAGGCGCAGCCCGTCCAGGTCATGGACGTCGGCGGCCTGTGCTCGCGCCGTGGCCACCGGCACCTTGGGGAACGCCGCGGTGAACCGCTCGACCAGACGCCGCTCGCGCGCGATGCGCTGCATGCGGTCCGCGTGCACCCGCAGCAGGCCCGCGGTGAGCGTGTGCGTCTTGTCCCCGGCCAGCTCCTCGGCCGCGGCCAGGGCGTGCTCGGCGGACAGCCCGGGCGCCGGGGTCTCGTGCACCCGGTTGAGCACCAGCCCGGACAGCGGCATGGCGTCCTGCTCGAGCCGCTCGACGAAGAACGCGGCCTCCCGCAGGGCGTCCGGCTCGGGTGCCGCGACCACCAGGAACGCCGTCCCCGGCTGCTGCAGCAGCGCGTAGGTGCGCTCAGCCCGCTCCCGGAAGCCGCCGAACACGGTGTCCATGGCGTTGACGAACGTCGACGCGTCGGCCAGCAGCTGGGTGCCGAGCACCTTGGTGAGCGCCCCGGCCAGCGCGGTGACGCCCGCGCTGAGCATCTTCAGGTAGGCGCGGCCGCCGGCCCGGGCCGGCGCCATGAAGACCTTGATGAACCGGCCGTCGAGGAAGGACGCCATCCGCTTGGGGGCGTCCAGGAAGTCCAGCGCCGAGCGGGACGGCGGTGTGTCGACGACGATGAGGTCCCAGGGCGCGTCCCCCTCCTCGGCCTGCGCCCGCAGCTGGCCCAGCTTCTCCATGGCCATGTACTCCTGTGTGCCGGCGAAGGAGGAGGAGACGGTCTGGTAGAAGGGGTTGTCCAGGATCACCCGCGCGCGCTCGGGGTCGGTGTGCAGCTCGATGATCTCGTCGAACGTGCGCTTCATGTCCAGCATCATCGCGAACAGCGCACCGCCGTTCCCGGTGTCGATGTTGCGGACCGGGCGGGGGACGTTGTCCAGCTCGGTGAGCCCCATGGCCTGCGCCAGCCGGCGGGCCGGGTCGATGGTGAGCACGCACACGGTGCGGCCCGCCTCGGCCCCCCGCAGCGCCAGCGCGGCCGCCGTGGTGGTCTTGCCGACGCCGCCGGAGCCGCAACACACGACGATCTTGGTGCTGCTGTCGCCCAGCAGCGCGTCGACGTCCAGGGGCGCGGTCATTCGACTCCCTGCCGGTGCAGCTCCTCGGCGAGCTCGTAGAGGCCGCCAAGGTCGATCCCGTCGGTGAGCCAGGGCAGCTCCAGCACCGGCCGACCCAGCGCGGTGATCGTCTTGCGCTCCTGGACCTCGAGGGCCACCCGTTCGGCCAGGTCCGCGGCCTCCCGGCTCAGCGGGCCGATCAGGTCGGCCGCGCTGCCGGCCAGGCCGGCGACGGCCAGGCCGGCCTCGATCTGCGCGGCGTCCAGCCTGCCCTTGCCGGCGGCGGCCAGGTCGGCGACCCGCAGGATCGGCCGACGGACCATGTTGACGATCACGGCGCCGACCGGGAGCCCCTGGGCCGCCAGGTCGTGCACGCCGTCGGCGGTCTCCTGGGTGGGCATCTCCTCGAGCAGGGTGACGAAGTGGACGGCGGTCCGCGGTGACTTGAGCAGGCCCATGATCGAGTCGGCCTGGTGCCGGATCGGGCCGACCCGGGCCAGCCCGGCCATCTCGGAGTTCACGTTGAGGAACCGGGTGATCCGCCCGGTGGGCGGTGCATCCATCACCACGGCGTCGTACTCGGTGCGTCCGGCGCGCCGGCGTCCGACCGCCTCGTAGGCCTTGCCGGTGAGCAGCACGTCGCGCAGCCCCGGGGCGATGGTCGTGACGAAGTCGATCGCCCCGAGCTTCTTCAGCACCCGCCCGGCCCGGCCCAACTTGTAGAACAGGTCCAGGTACTCCAGCAGGGCCTCCTCGGCGTCCACCGCGAGGGCGTAGACGTCCCCCCCGCGGGGGGCGACCGCGATGCGCCGCTCCTCGTAGGGCAGCGGCGGGCTGTCGAACAGCTGGGCGATGCCCTGCCGGCCCTCCAGCTCCATCAGCAGCACCCGGTGGCCCTCGGCGGCCAGCGCGAGGGCCAGCGCAGCGGACACCGTGGTCTTGCCGGTGCCCCCCTTGCCGGTGACCACGTGCAGCCGGACGCCTTCCCACATGGGTATGACCCTAGAACGCCGCTAGGGTGCCGACATGACGAAGTGGGAGTACGCCACCGTGCCGCTGCTCGTGCACGCGACCAAGCAGATCCTCGACACCTGGGGCCAGGACGGCTGGGAGCTGGTCCAGGTCGTGCCCGGGCCGAACAGTGACCAGCTGGTGGCCTACTTGAAGCGGAGCACGTCGTGAGCGGATCGACCCCTGAGGAGCGGCTGGCCGAGCTCGGGCTGAGCATCCCGGCGGTGGCCACGCCGGTGGCCGCATACGTGCCAGCGGTGCGCACCGGCTCCTACGTGTACACCTCCGGGCAGCTGCCCATGGTGGCCGGCCAGCTGGCCGGGACCGGCAAGGTCGGCGCCGAGGTGACCCCGGAGCGGGCCAAGGAGCTGGCCCAGATCTGCGCGCTCAACGCGCTGGCCGCGGTCAAGGCCGAGGTCGGCGACCTGTCGATGGTCACCCGGGTGGTCAAGGTCGTCGGGTTCGTCGCCTCGGCACCGGACTTCACCGGCCAGCCGGGCGTGGTCAACGGGGCCAGCGAGCTGCTCGGCACCGTCTTCGGCGACGCCGGCGTGCACGCCCGGTCGGCGGTCGGGGTGGCCGTGCTGCCGCTGGACGCTCCCGTCGAGGTGGAGATCGTCGTCGAGGTGGCCTGACCCGCGCTGCCGGTCAGGGCCGCTGTGGTGCCTACCATCGGTGCGTGACCGACATCGAGCCGCCTGTCGCCGTGCGGGACGCCGCCACCGTGGTCCTGTTGCGTGACACCGGGTCCGGTCCCGAGGTGTTCCTGCAGCGGCGCGTGGCCACCATGGTGTTCGCCGCCGGGATGATGGTCTTCCCCGGCGGGGCGCACGACCCCGAGGACCCCGACCTGCTGGCCACGGCGGTGCGCGAGGTCGAGGAGGAGACCGGCGTCCTGTTGGACCGGGCCGCGCTGGTGCCCTGGGCCCGGTGGATCACCCCGGTCGGGGAGGTCCGGCGCTACGACACCTGGTTCTTCGTCGCCCCATGCCCGGCCGACCAGGAGCCGCGTCCCCGCGGCGGCGAGATGGACCAGGTCGTCTGGCTGCGGCCGGCGGAGGCGCTGGAGCGGTTCGGGCGCAGGGAGCTGCAGCTGCTGCCGCCCACGTCGGTGACACTGCGCGAGATCGCCGCGCTGGCGTCGGTCGCGGACGTGCTGCGGGCCGCCGAGTCGCGGCAGATCACCCCGATCCAGCCGACGATCGTCAGGGACGCGGCCGGCATCGGGGTCGTGCTGCCGAACGGCGAGGTGTTCCGGCCGTGACCCAGCCGGCACCGCCCAGCCGGCCCTGGACCGGGGGACCGGTGGGCGAGCGGGCCCGCTGCGTGCTGGCGCCCAACCCGGGGCCGATGACGCTGGACGGCACCAACACCTGGCTGCTGGCCGAGCCGGGGGCCGACCGGGCCGTCGTGGTCGACCCCGGGCCGGACGACGAGGGTCACCTGCGCGCCGTGCTCGCCGCTGCGGAGCAGGCCGGCCGCACCGTCGCGCTGGTGCTGCTCACCCACGGGCACCCCGACCACTCGGCCGGTGCCCGGCGGCTCGCCGAGCTGGCCAGGGTCGGCGTGCGGGCCCTCGACCCGGCGCACCGGCTGGGCGAGGAGGGGCTGCGCGACGGGGAGGTCGTGCAGCTGGGCGGGCTGGAGCTGCGGGTGGTGGCGACGCCGGGCCACACCGGCGACTCGCTGTCCTTCCTGCTGACCGCCGAGGGGGGCCTGCTGACGGGCGACACCGTGCTGGGCCGGGGGACGTCCGTGGTGGCCCACCCGGACGGCCGGCTCGACGCCTACCTCGACTCGCTGGACCGGCTGGGCCGGCTGGCGGCCGACGGCGTCGTCCGCACCCTGCTCCCGGGGCACGGTCCGGTGCTGCCGAACGCCGCCGAGGTGATCAACTACTACGCCGAGCACCGCCGGGAGCGGCTGGCCCAGGTCGCCACGGCGGTCGCGTCCGGTGCGGCCAGCGCCGCCGAGGTGGTGGCCGCCGTGTACGCCGACGTCGACCGGGCGCTGTGGCCGGCCGCCGAGCTGTCCGTGCGGGCCCAGCTGGACTACCTGCGCGGCCCCGACGGGCCCGAGGTCACTGCGCCCGGCGGCTGAGCCGCTCCTCGTCCAGCAGGTAGACCCCGCGCGGCTCGAGCCGGATCCAGCCACGGTTCTGGAAGTCGGCCAGCGCCTTGTTCACAGTCTCCCGGGACGCCCCGACGAGCTGCGCGAGCTCCTCCTGGGTGAGGTCGTGGACGACGTAGACGGACCCGTCGTCGCCGGCCACCCCGAACCTGTTGGCCAGGTCCAGCAGTGCCTTGGCCACCCGCCCGGGGACGTCACTGAACACCAGGTCGGCCATCGCCTCGTTGGTGCGCCGTAGCCGCCGGGCCAGCGCTCGCAGCAGGGCCGGCCCGACGCCGGGCCGGCCGGTGAGCCACTGCTGCAGGTCGTCGTGGCCCAGCCCCAGCACGGTCGCGTCGGTCAGTGCGGTGGCCGTGGCGGTCCGCGGGCCTGGGTCGAACAGGGACAGCTCGCCGAACATGTCGCCGGGGCCAAGGATGGCCAGCAGGGTCTCCCGGCCGTCCGCGGAGGTCGCCCCCAGCTTGATCTTGCCGTCGACGATCACGTAGAGCCGGTCACCCGGCTCGCCCTCGGTGAACAGCACCTCGCCCTTCGGGAGGTCGACCTCGGTCATCGAGTGGCGCAGCGCGGCTGCCGCCTCTGCGTCCAGCGCGGCGAACAGCGGTGCGCTGGACAGCACGTCGTCGCTCAACAGTCCCTCCCGTGCCAGTCGGGACGTGGTCCCGGTCACACCGTCAGGGCACAGTGTGCCGTGCCCGGGCGGCCCGTGGGGCCCAACGGGGCCGGCTCGGTCCTGTCGGGGCCCGCCTCCAGGGCCCTGGTCCTTCCGGCTCAGACCGTGGCGGGCTGAGCCGGCAGCGCGGTTAGCGCGAGCGCTGGGTTCTCGTGGTAGCGGGCGATCAGCTCGCCCGTCGCGTCGGCCAGCCGGCGGTGCAGCGCGGCCCGGTAGGCGGACAGCTGAAGCTCGGCGAAGCCCAGGTCCCGGCGCAGCGCCTCGGCGGCCGCGGTGTCCCCGTGCGGCACCTCGCGGGCCCACAGCCCCTCCAGGTCAGGCAGCGGCGGGACGTCGTCCACCGGTACGATCTGCACCAGCGCCGTCCGGCCCGGGCTGCGCACCTCGGCGAGCAGGCCGCGGACGCGGTCCAGCGCGTGCCCGTCCTCCGGACCCATGGAGTCGGCCAACAGGTCCATCCGGGCCTGGATGAGCCGGCGCCAGTACGAGACCCGGCCCTCCTCGGTGGTCAGCGCCCGCCGGTAGGTCCGCAGCTGGGGCAGCGTGAGGTGAGCGAACTCGGGGCGGCGCTGAGGAGTCGGACGATCCGCGGCCGTGCGGCTGCGCTCGCCCGTACGGGTCCCCATCCGGCTCACCTGCCCCCTCGTGTCCCTCACGCAACGGTTCTCCCGGTCATCAGCGGATCGGTGCCTTTGGGGTGATGGTTGAGGACAGGTCACCCGTCCGGTCGAAGCCGCAGCGGGACCTCCACCGCACGTACCCTTGCTCGGTGACATCGAGCGAGGGCGTCGAAGGGACGCCGACCGGGGAGTCCCGGCTGGCCCTAGTGCGCCGGGCCCGGCGGATCAACCGGGAGCTCGCCGCGCTGTATCCCGAGGCGCGCTGCGAGCTCGACTTCGCCAACCCCCTCCAGCTGGCTGTCGCCACGATCCTGTCGGCGCAGTGCACGGACAAGCGGGTCAACCAGGTGACGCCGGTGCTGTTCGCGCGCTACCCCGACGCGGAGTCGCTGGCCGCGGCGGACCGCACCGAGCTGGAGGAGGTCATCCGCTCGACCGGCTTCTACCGCAACAAGGCCAACTCGCTGATCGGGCTCGGCCAGGCGCTGTGCGACCGGTTCGGGGGTGACGTCCCGGGCCGGATGGGCCAGCTGGTCACCCTGCCCGGGGTGGGCCGCAAGACCGCGAACGTGCTCCTGGGCAACGCGTTCGACGTCCCCGGGATCACGGTCGACACGCACATGCTGCGGTTGTCCCGGCGGTTCGGTTGGACGTCGGCGAGTGACCCTGTCGAGGTCGAGCAGGACCTGTGCGCCCTGTTCCCCCGTAGCGACTGGACCATGCTGAGCCACCGGGTGATCTTCCACGGCCGCCGCCGCTGCCACGCCCGCAAGCCCGCCTGCGGGGCCTGCCCGGTGGCGCAGTGGTGCCCGGCCTACGGGGAGGGGCCCACGGACCCGGTGGTGGCGGCGGCACTGGTCAAGGACATCCCGTGACCCGACCCGCCCCGCTGCTCGCTGCGGTGGGTCTGGCGGCGCTGCTGCTGGCCGGCTGTGGCAGCACGGACGCCTCCTCGGCCGGGTCGCCGGTCGCCCAGGGGACGGCGTCCGGGTCGTCGTCCGGGTCGGCGGCGGCCGGGCCCGTGCCGACGGCCGACGTCCCGGCCTGCCCGCAGCCGACCGGCTCGGGGTCGTTGGCCGGAGGGCTGCCCCGGCAGTCGCTGCCGTGCCTGGACGGGTCCGGTGACGTCGACCTGGCCGCGCTGCGCGGCCCGCTGGTGCTCAACGTGTGGGCGTCCTGGTGCCCGCCGTGCCGGGCGGAGCTGCCGGCCCTGGCCGAGGTGGCCCGGTCCGCCGGTGACCGGGTCGCGTTCCTGGGCATCGACGTGGTCGACGACGCCGCCGCGGCCACCGCCCTGATGCAGCAGCTGAAGGTGCCGTACCCTTCGGTGGCCGACGAGCAGGGTGCCACGAGGGGCCCGCTGCGGTGGGTCGGGCCGCCGGTCACCTACTTCGTGGCGGCCGACGGCCGGATCGCCGGGGAGCACCGCGGGCAGATCACCAGCGCTGCGGTGCTCCGGGGCCTGATCGAGAAGTACCTCGGGGTGACCGTGTGACCGGGCGGCCGGCCCCCGTGCTGCCGGACTGGCTGCGGCCACTGGCGGACGCCGTCTCGACGGTGCGGCCCGAGCACCTGTCATCCCTGCTCCCGCCGGAGACCGGCGGCCGGGAGTCCGCCGTCCTCGTGCTGGTCGGGGAGGCCGACCACGGACCCGACGTGCTGCTCATCGAGCGGTCGCACACGATGCGCTCGCACCCCGGCCAGCCGGCGTTCCCCGGGGGCGCGCTGGACCCGCTGGACGACGGCCCGGTGGCGGCGGCCCTGCGGGAGGCGCAGGAGGAGACCGGGCTGCGCCCCGACGGCGTCGAGGTGTTCGCCACCCTGCCCCAGCTGTGGCTGCCGCCGAGCGGGTTCGTGGTCACCCCCGTGCTGGGCTGGTGGCGGCAGCCGTCGCCGGTGCACGCGGCCGTGGCCGACGAGGTGGCCGCGGTGCACCGGGTGCCGGTCGACGAGCTCACCGACCCGGCCAACCGACTACGGGTCAGGCACCCCAGCGGCATGGTGGGTCCGGCGTTCGGGGTCCGCGGGCTGCTGGTGTGGGGCTTCACCGCGGGCCTGCTGGACCGGCTGCTGGACCTGGCTGGCTGGGCGAGGCCGTGGGACGCCAGCCGGGTCGAGGACCTGCCGGCGTCGGCGCGGCCGCGGCCGGCGGGCGCCCCGTGAACGGGTTCGACCTGCTGATCCTCGCCCTCGCGGCGCTGTTCGGGATCGCCGGGCTTCGGCAGGGCTTCGTCGTCTCGGTGATCTCGCTGGCCGGGTTCGTCGTGGGCGGCCTGGTCGGGCTGACCGTGATCCCGCTGGTCCTCGGCAACCAGCAGCAGGGCACGCTGCGCTCGGTGCTCGCCGTCTTGGCTCTCCTGGTCACGGCCAGCCTCGGGCAGGCGATCGCGGGGGTGGGGGCGGCCCGGCTCAAGCAGCACATCACCTGGCGCCCGGCCCGCGCGGTCGACGCGGTCGGCGGCGCCCTGGTCAGCATCGTCGCCGTCCTGGTCGCGGCCTGGCTGGTCGGCACGGCGCTGGTCCGCGCCGACGGGACGATCCCGTTCGCCGCCGACGCACGCAGCTCGAAGGTGCTGAGCACGGTGGACTCGCTGGCCCCCACCAGCCCGGACCAGGTGTTCTCGGCCTTCGGCAACCTGCTCGACTCCACCGGCTTCCCGCGGATCTACGACCGGCAGGTGCTCAACCAGCTGACCCCCGTGCCGGCCCCCACCAGCGGCATCGCCAGCGCAGCCGGGGTGCGGGCCGCCGAACGGGTCGTGGTGAAGGTCATCGGCTCGGCGCTCAGCTGCAGCCGGCGGATCGAGGGCTCCGGCTTCGTCTACGCGCCGCAACGGGTCATGACCAACGCGCACGTCGTCGCGGGGGTCACCCGTCCGCGCGTGTACGTCAACCGCTCCGGGGACGGCTACGCCGCCCGGGTCGTGGTCTTCGACCCCAAGACCGACGTGGCCGTGCTGGATGTGCCCGGGCTGCCGCTGTCCGCGCTGAGCTTCGGCGCGGTGCCCGACCGCGGCGGGGACGTCGTGGCCCTCGGGTACCCCAACGACGGGCCGCTGACCGCGTCACCCGGCCGGGTGCGCGGCATCATCAACGCGGCCGGCGAGGACATCTACGGCAACGCCACGGTGACCCGCCAGGTGATCGCGGTGCGGGCCGTCGTCCGGCCCGGCAACTCCGGCGGCCCCCTCGTCGACATCGACGGCCGGGTGGTGGGGGTGGTCTTCGCTGCCTCCGTCGACGACCCCGAGACCGGCTACGCGCTGACCGTGCAGGAGGTGTCGGCCGCGGCGGCCGCCGGCCGCAACCGGACCGCGGCGGTGTCGACCGGGCCCTGCGCCTAGCGCCGGTCGTCGACGGCGAGCGCGGCGGCCACCAGGTCGGCGGACCCGGTCGCGGCCTCGACGATCCGGGGGACGTCCAGGCCGTGCGGCGCGGACTCCCGGTAGGGCAGCAGCGCCGCGGCACCGCGGCGCAGCAGCCGCTCGCCCCCCACCAGGTTGCCGCGCTGCAGGTGGGTCATCCCGACGGCGATCTGCGCGAGCCCCCGCCACAGCTCCCGCTCCGGCTCGGGGGCGGCCTTCCAGGCGCCCTCCAGAACCTCGTGCGCGGCGAACGGCCGGTCCTCGTGGATGAGCTGGTCGGCCTCGGCCAGCGCCTCGGTCGGGGTGCGCGGCCGGTCCTCGACCGGCTCCACCCCCGGCGACCCTGGCGGCAGCGGGCGGCCGGCTGCGTCACGAGGCCGCTGGGGCACGGCGGCTCAGTCCTTGAGCCACTCGAGTAGCAGGGCAGCGGTCTCCTCGGGCCGCTCCTCGTGCACGAAGTGGCCGGTGTCCAGCAGCCCGCGGCGGTACGGGCCGACCACGAACGCCTCCGAGCCGATGCTGGTGGCCGGCAGCATGACCGGGTCCCGCTCGCCGAGGAGGTGCAGCACCGGCACGCCGACCGGCACCCGCATCCGGCTGGCGAACCGCAGCCCGTCCGGCCGGCCCACCGAGCGGACCGCCCAGCGGAAGTACTCCAGCGCCGAGAACGGCACATGGGGGAGCAGGAACGTCGCCTGGTAGGTGGCCACGACGTCGTCGTCCGGCCAGCCGGGGGTCCCGGACCAGGCTCGCAGCAGCCGGCCCACTGCGGCGCCGTCGTCCGCGACCAGCTGCCGCTCCGGCAGCCACGGCCGCTGGTAGCCGAGAGCGAAGCCGACCGCGCGCAGCTGGCCGGGGTCGCCTCCGACGGCCGCTCGCAGCCGACGCGGGTGCGGGGCCGCGATCGGCGCGATGCCGCGGACCAGCGCCGGGTGCAGGACGGCGGTGGCCCAGGCGAGCGCACCGCCCCAGCCGTGCCCGACGAGGCACGCGTCCCGCTCGCCGAGCGCCCGCACCACGCTGGCGACGTCGCCCGACAGGGTCACCTGGTCGTACCCGCGCGGCGTCTTGTCGGTGCCCCCGTAGCCGCGCAGGTCCATGGCTACGGCCCGGTATCCGGCGTCCGCGAGCACCGGGAGCAGGTGCCGCCAGGTCCACCAGAAGGTGGGGAACCCGTGCAGCAGCAGCACGAGCGGCCCGGTCCCGGACTCGACGACGTGGAACCGGGCGCCGTTGGAGGCGACCATGCGGTGCTCCCAGGGACCGGGAGCGTTCACCGTGGCCGACCCGTGGGTCACGGGCGCACTGCCGGGAGGAGCCCCGCCAAGCTCAAGCGCTGGCGGTGGGGTCGGCGCGGTGGCCGACCCGGTCGGTGAGGTAGGCCTTGGTCTTCTCCAGCTCCGCGGTGGTGCGCTCGGGGCCCTTCACCTGCTGCAGGTGGCGGATCCCGACGAAGGCCAGCAGGCCGCCGACGATCAGGTAGACGGCGGCCACGATCAGGAAGCCGGCCCAGTCGGGCAGCACCGTCGCGATGCCCAGCGCGGCCGCGACCGACAGCATCAGGAAGGCGACGGCGGCCAGCGCGATCGCGGCGACGGCCAGCGCGGCACCCGTGCCGCCCTGCTTCACCGAGGTGCGGATCTCGCTCTTGGCCAGCTCGAGCTCGAGTCGGACCAGCGAGGACACGTTGGCCGTGGCCGTGGACACCAGTGTGCCGAGGGACTGGTCCGGCGACGGTCGGCTGTCGACACTCATGATGTCCTCCTTGCGGGAGTGCTGCGGGGGCGCTGGCCACGATCATGCCTGACTTGGCCCGGTTGGTTCAGCCGGGTGGCCAAGCCGGGGCCTCCGCCCGGTGGTGGCGGCTGCGTCGCCGCAGCTGGACGGCGGCCAGGGCGGACGCCGCCAGGGAGGCGATGAGCACCGCCAGCTTGACGTGCCCGAGCCGACCCGGGTCGTCGCCGAAGGCCAGCTCAGCGATCAGCAGTGACACGGTGAAGCCGATGCCGGACAGCGTCGCCACAGCCGCGATGTCGGCCCACCTCAGCTCGTGGCTCAGCTCGGCCCTGGTCAGCCGGGCGGTGAGCCAGGTCCCGCCGAAGACGCCGACGAACTTGCCGAGCACCAGCCCGGCGACGACTCCGACCGCCGCCACGTCGGCGGACAGCCCGCTGATCGCTTCGCCGGACAGGCTCACCCCGGCCGCGAACAGGGCGAACACGGGGACGGCGAACCCGGCGGACAGCGGACGCAGCCGGTGCTCGAGCCGCTCGGCAGGGGAGTGCTGCTCGTCGTCGTCCGGCCGGACGCGGGTCAGCAGACCGAGCACCACGCCGGCGACCGTGGCGTGCACCCCGCTGGCGTGCACCAGGGTCCAGAACGCCAGGGCCAGCGGGACGTACACCCACGGCGAGCGGACCCGGCGGCGCTGCAGCACGGCGTAGAGCACCGCGAGGGCGACCGCGGCGGCCAGCGACCCGAGGGCCAGCCGGTCGGTGTAGAACACCGCGATGATCGTGATTGCGCCGATGTCGTCGACGATCGCCAGGGTGAGCAGGAACGCCCGCAGCGACGGGGGCAGCTGGCTGCCCACCACGGCGAGCACCGCGAGCGCGAAGGCGATGTCCGTCGCCATGGGGACCGCCCAGCCGCGGACCGCGGAGCTGTCCCCATGCGCGACGGCGAGGAAGACGAGGGCCGGCACGGCCATGCCGCTCAGGGCGGCGACGATGGGCAGCACGGCGGCCGACGGCTTGCGCAGGGTGCCGCAGACCAGCTCTCGCTTCAGCTCGAGCCCGGCGATGAAGAAGAAGACGGCCAGCAGCCCGTCGGCGGCCCACTGCTCGACGGTGAGGTCCAGGTGCAGGGCCGCCGGGCCGAAGGTCAGCCCCTTGACCGTGGTGTAGGCGTCGGCCCAGGGGCTGTTGGCCCACAGCATCCCGACGAGGGCGGCGCCCAGCAGCAGCGCACCGCCGACCGTCTCCTGGCGCAGCGCCTCCTGCAGGAAGCTGCTCTCGGGCACCGGCAGCCGCCCCAACAGCGCCTGCCGCCGGCTGACCACCGTCCCAACCTATCCAGGCCCTATCCGGCCGCAGGTTGACCAGGCTCGGTGACCCGGCCGCGCCCGTGGCCCGGTCAACCTGGGACAGGGTCAGCCTTCGGGGCTCCCGATGGTGAGCTGGCCGGAGATGGAGTCCATCACGGAGCTGTCGGTCAAGGTGGTGACGTCGCCCATCTCTCGGTTCTCGGCGACGTCGCGGAGCAGCCGGCGCATGATCTTGCCGGACCGGGTCTTGGGCAGCTCCGGCACGATGAAGATCTGCCGGGGCTTGGCGATCGGGCCGATCTCGTGGGCCACGTGGTTGCGCAGCTCCGCGACCAACGGCGCGTGGTCGGTCACCTCGGCGCCGGCGCCGCGCGGGATCACGAAGGCCACGATGGCCTGGCCGGTCGTGGCATCGGAGGCGCCTACCACGGCGGCCTCGGCGACCGACGGGTGGGACACCAGCGCCGACTCGATCTCGGTGGTCGAGATCCGGTGCCCGGACACGTTCATCACGTCGTCCACCCGGCCGAGCAGCCACAGGTCGCCGTCGGCGTCCTTCTTCGACCCGTCGCCGGCGAAGTAGTAGCCGTCGAACCGGGACCAGTAGGTCTGCTTGTACCGCTCCGGGTCGCCCCAGATGCCACGCAGCATCCCCGGCCACGGCTCGCGGATCACCAGGTACCCGCCGGAGCCGTTCGGCACCACCGCGGCCTGGTCGTCGACGACGTTCGCCTCGATGCCGGGCAGCGGCCGCATGGCCGAGCCCGGTTTGGTGGTGGCCACGCCGGGCAACGGGCTGATCATGATGCCGCCGGTCTCGGTCTGCCACCAGGTGTCCACGATCGGGCAGCGGTCGCCGCCGATGACCCGGCGGTACCACATCCAGGCCTCGGGGTTGATCGGCTCACCGACCGAGCCGAGCAGGCGCAGCGAGGACAGGTCGAACTTCCCGGGGAACTCCTCGCCCCACTTCATGAAGGTGCGGATCGTCGTGGGCGCGGTGTACAGGATGCTGACCTTGTACTTCTCGACCAGCTCCCAGAACCGCCCCTTGTGGGGGGTATCCGGGGTGCCCTCGTACATCACCTGGGTCGCCCCGTTGGCCATCGGCCCGTAGACGATGTAGCTGTGTCCCGTCACCCAGCCGACGTCGGCGGTGCACCAGAACACGTCGGTCTCGGGCTTGAGGTCGAACACCACCGAGTGTGTGTAGGACGCCTGGGTGAGGTAGCCACCGGTGGTGTGCAGGATGCCCTTGGGCTTCGCGGTGGTGCCAGAGGTGTACAGCACGAACAGCGGGTGCTCGGCGTCGAACGCGTCCGCCTCGTGAGTGTCCGGCTGCCGCTCGAGGATCTCGTGCCACCACACATCCTTGTCGGTCCAGGCGACGTCCTGCCCGGTCCGCCGGACGACGAGCACCTTCTCCACGGACGGAGACAAGGTGACGGCCTCGTCGACGGCGGCCTTGAGGCCGGTCGCGGTGCCGCGCCGGTAGCCGCCGTCCGCGGTGATGACAAACCGGGCGCCGACGTCGTCGATGCGAGAGTGCAGCGCCTCGGCGGAGAACCCGCCGAAGACAACCGAGTGGGGTGCCCCCAGACGGGCGCAGGCGAGCATCGCGACCGCAGCTTCGGGGATCATGGGCAGGTAGATCGCGACTCGGTCGCCGGAGCGGACCCCGAGCTCGGTGAGCGCGTTCGCTGCCCGGCAGACCTCACGGTGCAGGTCGGCGTAGGTGATCGTGCGGGTGTCGCCCGGCTCGCCCTCCCACTGGATCGCCACCCGGTCGCCCCGACCGGCCTCGACGTGCCGGTCGACGCAGTTGACCGCGACGTTGATCTTCCCGCCGACGAACCAGCGGGCGAACGGCGCGTCCGACCAGTCGAGTACCTGGTCCCACGGCTTGGCCCAGGTCAGCCGGTTGGCCTGCTCGGCCCAGAAGGCCAGCCGGTCGGCGGCGGCCCGCTCGTAGATCTCGGTCTTGGCGTTGGCCTGCGCGGCGAACGCGTCGGAGGGCGGGAACCGCCGGTCCTCCTGCAGCAAGTTCTCCAGGGCTTCGTTGCTCACCAGTGCTCTCCTCGGCGTCGGTTCGGGATCTGGGGCCAACCTGCCAGCACGGGGGCCAGCCGACAAGGGATCGGCCGAACCCCCGCGCTCGCAGACCTAGGCGCGGGGCCAGGTCGGGAAGACGGTGCGCTTCCAGGTGGCGTTGGTTACGCCGGCGGCCGAGGCGTACCAGGCGGCGATGGCCGTGAGGAGCCCCAGGTAGCCACCGACCTTGGTCATCGACGTGTTCGGCCCCAGCTCGCCGATCGTCAGGAAGATGAAGGTCAGCGACAAGATGACGAACACGGCGAACACGGCGCCGCTGGTCCGGGCCGAGGCGATCGTCATGTACAGCGTGAAGATCGTCCAGGCCAGCAGGTACAGGCCGACGGCCTGGTGCGCGGTGGCCGGCGGCAGGCCGGCGGCGATGAACTTGACCAGGGCCGCGAACGACAGCCAGAAGGCGCCGTACGAGGTGAACGCCAGTGCGCCGAAGGTGTTGTTCTTCTTGAACTCCCACATGCCGGCGAGCAGCTGGGCCAGGCCGCCGTAGAACAGCGCGACCGGCAGGACGACGGCCTCGAGGCTGGCATCGAGGATGTGCGCGTTGAAGACGCTGAGGATGAACGTGGTCATCGCGAAGCCCGCGAGTCCAAGTGGGCCCGGGTCGGCGATGAAGGCCCCCGGGTTGGCCTCGACCACGGCGGGACGGTCGAGGCCGGGGGCGTTAGTGCTCTCGTTGACCTGCGTGGACATCGCACCTCTCCTTTGGGTGTGGTCCCGGACCCGGGGGCTGGGTCGGGTGTGACGCACGTCACTTACGGCTCGAAGTGTGCGGCGTCCGGACGTCGACGGGAGGGAAACGGGTCGTCCGCGCGACGAGAGGCAAGATCCTTGCGGCATACGGGGGAACGGTCGGGGATGAACGGTGGTGAAGCTGCGCCGAGCGGCTGGCCGGGCCTAGACGCAATACCGTTCAAATAGAGTTACATGGATGTAGTTTGTAGGTGTGCCTCGTTCTGGTTGGAGGAAGTCCGAGTCGGACCGGCGGTTGCCGGATCTGGTGTCGGTGGGTCTGCTGATGAAGGTGTTCCCCGCGGAGATCGTCGACGGCGTGATCGCGGAGTGCGGTCGACTGAGCAGCGTCGGCGGTCGTTGCCGGCCCGGTCGATGGCGTACTCGCGATGGGGATGGCGTTGCACTGTGAGGGTTCCTATGAGGACGTGCTGGCGTTGATCTCCGAGGGTCTGGCGTGGGCGGAACGGGACGAGGCGTCGCCGAAGCTGGCGAACAAGGCGGCTATCTCTCATGCGCGTGACCGCCTTGGGTCCGAGCCGATGGCGTTGCTGTTCTCGCGGGTCGCGAAGCCGCTGGCCAGCGAGGTCACGCCCGAGTGTTGGCTGGCCGGCCGGCGTCTGGTTGCGATCGACGGGACCTGCCTGGACCTACCCGACACGGTGGCTAACGATGAGTTCTTCGGCCGTCCCGGAGTGAACAAGGGGGAACGCTCTGCGTTCCCGCAAGCCCGGGTCGTCGCGTTGGCCGAGTGCGGCACGCATGCGATGTTCGAGGCCGAGATCGGTCCCTACACAACGTCTGAGGCTGCCTTGTCCGTGCAGCTGCTCGGGCGGCTGCGCCCGGGGATGCTGTGCCTGGCCGATCGGGGTCTCTACAGTTCCGCGGCAGGGGAGAAGGCTTGTGGGACAGGGGCTGACCTGCTCTGGAGGGTGAAGGACAACCTGATTCTGGAGGCCGTGAAGAACCTGCCTGACGGGTCCTGGCTGGCCGATGTCTTTCACTCCACTGCCGACCGTCGACGTCAGCACCCGGCCCGGGTCCGGGTCATCGGCTACTCGATCGAGGCCGGCCGTGACCCTACCGATGAGTTCCGGCTGGTCACGACGCTGCTCGATCACCGCGAGGCCCCCGCCAAGCAGCTGGCCGCTGCCTACGCGCAGCGCTGGGAGATCGAGACCGCCTTCGATGAGCTCAAGACCCACCAGCGCGGCGCACGGGTCGTCTTGCGCTCGAAGTCCCCCGAACTAGTCACCCAGGAGATCTGGGGACACCTGTGCTGCCACTATGCGATCCGCACGCTGATGTTCGACGCCGCAGCACACGCTGGCCGTGACCCGGACGCAGTGTCGTTCGTGGCCGCGCTCCGCATCTCCCGCAGGTCCATCGCCCAGCAGGGCGCCTTTCCCCCTGAGGAGAACGACAAGGCTGGCCGGCTCGGCGCCATGCCATCGGTGAACTCATCGGCCGGCTGTTGCCGCGTCGACGACCTCGAGCCAACCTTCGCGTCGTCAAACGCAAGTACACCAAGTGGTGCGTCAAACGGGCGCGCCACCGCGACTGGCCTCAACCCAACCGAACACCCGACCAGGCCGTGGTGATCTAATTGAACGGTATTGGGCCTAGACGGGACTCTCCACGGCCAGCAGCCCCTCCGGGGCGTGCAGGCGCAGCATCAGCTGCGGGGTGTGTCCCGGGATCCGGCGCGGCGACAGCAGCGACACGGTGATGGCGGACAGGAACGCCAGCGGCACCGTCCAGGCGGCCGGCTGGGCGAGCAGCGCGGCCGGCCACCCCCGCTCGGCGATGTTCAGGTAGGTCGCGGCCACGGCGGCCAGCGCCAGGGTTGCCCCGACCGCCAGCCCGGCGACGGCGCCGGGCACGGTCAGCCGCGACCACCAGATGCCCAGGATGAGCAGGGGGCAGATCGTTGACGCCGCCACCGCAAAGGCCAGACCCACGGCGCTGGCCAGGTCCAACGACCGCAGCCCGAGGGTCAGGCCCAGCGGCACCAGCACGGCGACCACGGTGGCCAGCCGGAAGGACCGCACCCCTCCCTTGAGCAGGTCCTGGGTCAGGACGCCGGCGACCGACACGGTCAGCCCGCTCGCCGTGGACAGGAACGCGGCGAAGGCCCCGGCCGCCACCAGGGCGCCGAGCAGCTCGCCGCCGAGCCCGCCGACCATCCGCTGCGGCAGCACGAGCACGACGGTGTCCGCGGCGGTGGCGCTGTTGGCCAGGTCCGGCGTGTAGACCCGACCGAGCGCGGCGTAGACCGGCGGCCACAGGTAGAACAGCCCGAGCAAGGCGAGCACGGCCACGGTGGTCCGCCGGGCGGCCCGGCCGTCCGGGTTCGTGTAGAAGCGCACCAGCACGTGCGGCAGCCCCATGGTGCCGAGGAAGGTGGCCAGCACCAGCGAATAGGTGGTGTACAGCGGGTGCGAACGGCCCTGGCGGGGAGCCAGCGGCTCGGCCCACGCGCCGTGGAACGGGTCGGGGGTGCCGTGGCCCCGCCACACCGCGATGAGCACGATCGCCGGCACCGAGATGGCGACCAGCTTGATGGCGTACTGGAACGCCTGGGTGAAGGTGATCGAGCGCATGCCGCCGGCGGTCACGACGACCACGACCACGACGGCGACGAGGGTGGCCCCCGCCCATCGGGGCGCCCCGGTCACCGTGGCCAGGGTCAGGCTGGCCCCCTCCAGCTGCGGCAGCAGGTACAGCCAGCCGATGACGACGACGAGCACGGCCGTGATGATGCGGACCTGCGGGGACCGCAGCCGCTCCTCGGCGAAGTCCGGCAGCGTGTAGGCGCCGGACCGGCGCAGCGGCGCCGCGACGAGGACGAGCAGGACCAGGTACCCGGCGGTGTACCCGATCGGGAACCACAAGGCGTCGATGCCGTTGAGCAGCACCAGCCCGGCGACCCCCAGGAAGGACGCCGCGGACAGGTACTCGCCGCAGATGGCCGAGGCGTTCAGCGCGGGCGGGACGCTGCGGGAGGCCACCATGAAGTCCGAGGTGGTCCGCGAGACCCGCAGCCCGTACACGCCGATGAGGACCGTGGCCACGACGACCAGGCTGATCGCTGCCAGCCCGGCGCCAGTGTTCACTGGTGCTCCACCAGGTCGACGAACTGCCGTTCGGTGCGCTCCACCGCCCGTACGTACCAGGCGGCGGCCCCGACCATCGCGGGGAACACGAGGACGCCCAGCACCAGCCACGGGAGCGGGAGCCCCAGGACCCGCACGTTGACCAGCCGGGGCGAGACGACGGCCAGCACCGGCAGCAGCCCGATCGCCAGCCCGAGCCCGGCCAGCACGACGAAGGAAAGCCGCAGCTGGGACCGGATCAGCGAGCGCAGGTAGAGCGCCCCGATCGGGGTCATGGCCCGTAGCTCGCCCCGCGGCACGTAGCCGCCGCTGCGCCGGGCAGCCCTGGTGCGGGGGTGGGAGACGGCGACCCGCCGGGGGCGCCCGGTCGGCTCGGTCACGGCCCACCGCCGGCCGGCCGGCTACGGTCCGGCCGGCTGGCCCGGAGCAGCCGTTCCCGGACGTCCCGCGCGTGCCGCCGGGCCACCGGCAGCTCGACGTCGCCGTTGAGCACCACGCTGGCGCGGCCCGAGTCGCTGCGCAGCTCCACGATCTCGCGGGTCGCGACGAGGTACCGCCGGTGGATGCGGACGAACCCGGCCGGCAGCCAGCGTTCCTCGAGGGCGGCCAGCGACACCCGGACCAGGTGGCTCTCGGTGGCCGTGTGCAGCCGGGCGTAGTCGCCGTGCGCCTCCACGAACCGCACGGCGGAGCGGCGCACGAACCGGGTCACCCCGCCCAGCTCGACCGCGATGGTCTCGTCGGGCTCCGCGGCCGTCTCGCCCGTGGCCGGACCGGTGGCCGCGGCCACCCGGCGGATGGCCTCGGCGAGACGTTCCTGGCGCACCGGCTTGAGCACGTAGTCGACCGCGCTGAGCTCGAACGCGTCGATCGCGAAGTCCTCGTAGGCGGTGACGAAGACGACCGGGACCGGCTCGGCGAACCGGCTGAGCACCCGGGTGACGTCCAAGCCGTCAAGGCTGGGCATCCGGATGTCCAGGAAGACCGCGTCGAAGGTCTCCTCCTGCAGCGCCTTCAGCGCGGTCGGCCCGTCGTCGGCGCTGCGCAGGCTGCCCACCCGCGGGTCCTGGCTGAGCATCCAGGCCAGGTCGGCCAGCGCGGCCGGTTCGTCGTCTACGGCGAGCAGCCGCAGCCGGCGCTCCGCTGGGCGGCCGGCCTCGGCGTCCTCGGTCACGTGGCGTGCACCCCCGAACGGAACTTGGGTATGCGGAGCGAGACCTTGGTCCCGGCCTCCGGGGCGGTCTCGATCAGCAGACCGTAGGCGTCGCCGTAGACCGACCGCAGCCGTTCGTCGACGTTCGCCAGGCCGATGCTGTCGTTCGTGGTCTCCCGGGTCAGGACGCGCTGCAGCTCGGCCGGGTCCATGCCGATGCCGTCGTCCTCCACCGTAATGAGGCACTCCGGTCCGGCGTCCTCGGCGACGACCTGCACGTTGCCCGGCCCTGGCTTCGGGGCCAGGCCGTGCTGGACGGCGTTCTCCACGAGCGGCTGCAGGCACAGGAACGGCAGCGCCACCGAGAGCACCTCGGGGGCTACCCGCACAGTGACCGACAGCCGGTCGCCGAACCGGGCCCGCTCCAGCGCCAGATAGCGGTCGATCGACTCCAGCTCGGCGGACAGCGTGGTGAAGTCGCCGTGCTTGCGAAACGAGTAGCGGGTGTAGTCGGCGAACTCCAGCAGCAGCTCGCGGGCCCGCTCCGGGTCGGTGCGCACGAACGACGCGATCGCGGACAGCGCGTTGTAGACGAAGTGCGGGCTGATCTGCGCGCGCAGCGCCCGCACCTCCGCCTCCATGGTGCGCTCGCGCGAGCGGTCCAGCTCGCCCAGCTCGAGCTGGGTCGAGGCGAACCGCGCAACCTCGTCGACCGCCCGCAGAAGGCCGGCCGAGTCGACCGGCGCGTAGGCCACGAGCGCGCCCACCACCACCTCGTCGAGGACCAGCGGTGCCACCACGGCGTGCTGCAGTGACTCGTGCAGCGCTGCCCCCGGCCGGTCCGGCCCGAGCGGCACGGTGCGACCGGTCTCCAGCGTGGTGCGGGCGTCGGTGAGGGCGTGGGCTCGGTACTCCTCGCCGATGCCGTCCCAGGCCAGGACGGCGTCGGTGGACACCAGGGCCAGCGCCGGGGCGGCGAGCAGGTTGCGCAGCGGCCGCACGGCCCGGCGGGCGCCGTCCGCCGTCAGCCCCCCACGCAGGTGCGGCGAGGCCTGGGACGCCGTGTGCAGGGTGGCGTACGTCGTCCGATCGGCGGCCGAGCCCAGCGAGCGGTCGCCGGAGCGCAGCCGCCACAGCAGCAGCGCCAGTCCGGCCGCGGCGATCCCCACCAGGGCACCGGCGACCTCGGACGACACGGCAGGACGCTAGCGCCGAACAGGTACCTCGCGAAGCCGTTGTCCTCGATGACGCAGCGCGGGAGGGGCTAGCCGCCAGTGGGCCGCGGGTGCATCGCGTCCATGCCCGACTGCAGGGTCGCGCGAGACACCTCGCCGGGTGGCACCGGCACCACGCGGTAGCTGAAGACGGCCCCGAGGTCGATGGACAGCACCGGACTGCCCGCCGCGTCGGTCTCGGTGAACAAGCCGGTGCCACCCCAGGCGATCGCGAACCCGCCGGACGCTACCGGCCGGGCGCTGCCGCAGCAGGGAGAGGAGGTCTCCCGCGCGTCCCGGACCGTGCGCACCACCGATGCGGTGAGTGTCACCGGATCGACGGCCATCTCCAGCACGCGAGGGACGCGCAGCCCCTCGGTGCCGTTGTCGAACACCGTGACATGACCGTTCGGCAGCCGGCGCGCGTCATGCTGGGAGTTGAGGAGGGGATACCTGTCCGCGCCCGGGACGGCCAAGCTCCTCGGCGTTGGGGTGCCACCCAGCTTCCAGTCGATCGAGCCGTCAGACTTGTTGATCCGGTAGACGGCGTCGAGGTTGCGCGAGGAGATGATGAGGCCGTCGCCGTCGTCCTCCACCGAGTTGAGGTGGATGATGTCCCAGTAGTCGTTGCCGTTGATCACCGCATGGGCCTGCTCGATGTGCGAGGTGGGAACCAGATCGGCCCACTCGGCGAACGCGAGGTGGTCACGGGTCTTCCAGGTCCAGACCACAGAGCCTGCGGCGTCCAGCTTGACGATCTCGCAGTCGATGATGGTCGCGGCCGTCGAGCCGCCGAACGCCGTCATGTCCGTGCAGTCGGTGCCAGTCCCCACGCAGTCGCGCGGCAGGTAACGGATCGCGTACCACCCGCCCCCCTGGGCAGGAACTAGGTCGTGCTGGTCCAGTTGGGCTCCCGCACCGACGACCCCCTGGGCGGTGCCGTCCCAGCCGACCTGGTGGTACACCGAGGCCAGTGAGTAGAAGATGCCCGCCTCGGCCCATATCAGCCCCCCACCGGGAGACAGTTTGGCGTCGACGGGTCGATAGTTCGTCACCGACTGCCACCACACCGGGGTGCCGTAGTCGTCCGCGACGACGACGTACAACGGGTTCCCGATGGCGGGAGCAGCAGTCCCGGACGTCGGAGCGAGCACGTACCACTGGCTCGCCGGAGTCCCCGTTCGGGTGGCCTGCCACGCCGGGAAGTCCGCGGGGAGGCAGCGCGCCTGCTGCTCCACGGCGGCTCGGCCCGGCCAGGCCAGCGTCCAGCGCACCGCCTGGCCCGGGGCCAGCGGAACCGTGACGCTCTCCGACGCTGTGAGCGCCGGATGGCCGTCGAGCACCACGGAGCCGCCGGCCTGAGCGGTGACGGTGGCCGTGGCCGTCCCCGAGGGGCAGGCCACCACGAAGTCGGTCACGGACGGATCGGGCCGGGGTGACATGGTGGGACCGAGGTCGACGGACGCTGCCGGGCTGACCGGCGCGACAGGGACGGGGACGAGGACTAGGGCCTCCGCAGCGAGTCGGGTGGGCTCGTCCACGGCGCCGGGGCCGCCGAGCAGGACTCCGCCCGTGATCGTGGCCGTGTGCGCGGTCAGGTAGGAGGCGGTTGCGGAGGACAGGGTCGTCGGCAGGGTGAGCAGCATGGGGACGCCGACGGTGGCCGCCCAGGCGCCGCCGCTAAGCGCATCGGGGAAGCTCACGCCGCTGGCCAGGGCGAACCTCGCCGGAGGGGCGGGCTGAGTGAAGAACTCGTTGGCCACCAGGGTCGCGGTGGCGTACCGGTCAGCGCCGACGAGGGTGCGGTCAGCGGTGGGGTAGGCCGCGGCGGCCGGCCCGCCGACCGCCGCGACGACCGACGCGGAGGTCTTGTGCGCAGTGATCCATTTCGTCACGCCTGCGGGCATCGTGCTGCCCTGCGTGAGGAGGACGACGCCGTGTTTGGCGCCGGCGGCGGCCCCGGCGGCGAGGGCGTCCGGGAAGTTCAGGCCGGTCGTGAGCAGCACCAGGTCGCTGCTTGCAGGTTGGGCGTCGGCGATGGCGAGGGCGGTGTCGATCCGGGTGGCACCGCCCAGGCGCACCGGGACGAACCCGTCGGCGGTCACCCTGTCCGCGACTGCCTGGCTCAGCGCCCCGATGCCTCCGAGCAGGTACACGGTCGCGCCGGGAGGCAGGATGCGCTTGATCTCGGCCTCGGTGCTCGGGTGCAGCGTGGCAGTCGGCGTGAGCAGCAGCGGTCCGCCCCTGTCGGCCGCCAGCGGCACCCCCGCAAGCGCGTCAGTGAAGTCGTCCGAGCGCGCGAGCACGACCGCGCCAGCCTGGGCCGTGGGGTCGGCCCCGTGGTCCGCCCACAGTGACTGGGACACAGAGATCGCGGTGGCGAACCGGTCGACCCCGAAGACCCGCTCCACGGAGTCGGCGGCCCCCGCGGCCACCACGGCCTGGACCGGCACCGCAGAGACCGCCGCCACCATGGCCGATGCGGCCGCGAGCACGCCCAGACAGGTGCCGACCCGCCGTCGGTTTCGCGTCACGTCAGCCCCTCGTCCCGTCAACAGCGCGGTGGCGCACGCCCTTCCGGGTGCGGCCGCCCCGCGGGCGCGGGCACTCTGTGACGCGGTGGGCAGCCTATCGGGTAGGTCTGCAGGTCCGCGGCCGAACTGAGCGCACAGCCGAGGCGCAGCGGCACCCCGCGGAACGTCCGCCAGGGGCGCGGCTGCGAGCATCGGGGCCGTGACTGCGCCGCTGGACGCCCTAGCCGCTCTCCCCGGGGTGTTCGAGGCGGTGGAGGCCGCACGGGGTGCCACCGATGGGCTGCTGCGCGACCTGATGCGCCCGGAGCTGCGCAGCCGGGTCGCGGAGGTCGGGGCCGAGGGGCTGCGCCGCGGGGCCTGGGCCTCGGCCGTGCTGGAGGGCGCGCCTGGGGAACAGGACGCGTTCCACCCGGCGTTCCCGGACGACGCCCATGCGGCGCTGCGGCACGCGGCGCTGCGAGTGACCACTGAGGTCGCCGGGCTGGCCGCGGTGTGGCAGCGGGCGCCGCTGCAGGCGATGGCCCGGCTGGCCAGCCTGGCCGGCGCCGGGCTGGCCCCCGACGCCGAGCTGGGCCGGCCGCGTCCCGACCCGCAGGTGAGCTCCCGGCTCGCCGCGCTGGCGGAGACCGTCACCGCCCCGGGGCGGACCCCGGCCGTCGTCGTCGCGGCCGTCGTCCACGGCGAGCTGCTCGCGTTGGCGCCGTTCGTCGTGGCCAACGGGCTGGTGGCCCGGGCATCGTCGCGGCTGGCGCTGCTCGCCGGCGGGCTGGACCCGAAGGGGGTCACCATCCCCGAGGTCGGCCATCTGGAGCTGGGAGCGGACGCCTACGCGCAGGCGCTGGACGGCTACCGCAGCGGGGACCCGGACGGGCTGGCCGCCTGGGTGGGGCACTGCGCCCAGGCGACGGCGCTGGGCGCCAGGGCCGCGCGGCGGGTGGCCGCCGAGCTGACGGCGTCAGACTGAGCGGTGGCCCATCCGGCGTCCGGCGTACCAGACGATGCCGGCCGCGGTGGCCGCGCCGACGGTGGCCAGGGTGACCCTGCGGTTCGGCAGCTGCGGCGTCCGGCGGCGCAGACCCACCGGGGTGGCGAAGTCCAGCACCGGCCAGCCCCGCTCGGCCGCAGCCGCCCGCAGCGCCTTGTCCGGGTTGACCGCGAACGGGTGGCCGACCTCGTCCAGCATCGGCAGGTCGGTGGCCGAGTCGGAGTACGCTGAGCAGGCGGCCAGGTCGTAGCCGCGCTCGGCCGCGAGCTCGCGGATCGCCTCGGCCTTGTGCTCGCCGTAGGCGTAGAACGCGATCTCCCCGCTGTACTTGCCGTCCTCGACCACCATCCGGGTCGCGATGACATGGTCGGCGCCGAGCATCTCGCCGATCGGCTCGACCACCTCCGCGCCGGACGAGCTGACGATGACTACGTCCTCGCCGGCGGCGTGGTGCTGCTCGACCAGGTCGACGGCCTCGGCGTAGATCAGCGGGTCGATCAGGTCGTGCACGGTCTCGGCCACGATGGCCTGCACCTGCTCGACCGGCCAGCCCTCGCACATCTCCTGCAGGTAGGCCCGCATCCGCTCCATCTGGTCGTGGTCGGCACCGCCGAGCAGGTACACGAACTGCGCGTAGGCGCTGCGCAGCACCGCGCCCCGGTTGATCAGGCCCCCGCGGTAGAACGGGCGCGAGAAGGCGAGCGAGCTGGACTTCGCGATGATCGTCTTGTCCAGGTCGAAGAACGCGGCAGCGCGCGGACCGGTGGTCGGGGGGGACACCTGTCGAGGATAGGCCAACCGGGCGAATCTGGACGTTCCGGTCGGGCTGGGGGTTTGCCTGGGGCGGCGCCCGGGTACACCATGAAAACGGTCAGGGGGAACCTCTAGGCGGCGAACCCTTACCAGCTCGATCCGGACCCCTCCCCCCCGGGCATGGACCGAGCGGACGGCCCCCGCTCTCCCCCCCAGCGGGGGCCGTCCCCTGTCCACAGCCGATTCGTCGCTGGTGGCCTTCCACAGGTGCGGACCGCGACCGGTCCGGGACATGCGCGGGGGACCAGGCTGGCCTGGTCCGCCTCTCTCGTCGTCCAGGAGACCCCGGTGTCCCTCGGCCCGTCATCCCCCGATTTCCTCGACGAGAACGCCGTGGACCGTGCCGCCCGGCCGTTGCTGGCCACCGCCGACCCCGGGCTGGTCGACGACCTGCTGCGGCTGGCCGCTGCGGCCGGCGTGGAGGTCGAGGTGGCGGCCGACGCCGGCGCGGCCCGGCGGGCGTGGCCACGAGCCCCGCTCGTGCTGCTGGGCGACGACCTCGCGGACCAGGTGGCCGCGGCCGGCCCGACCCGGCGCCCCGGCGTGGTGCTCGTGGGCCTCGACCTGGACGACGCGCAGGTGTGTCAGCGCGGGGTGGCGGTCGGGGCCGGGCACGTGGCCTTCCTGCCGGACGCCGAGCCGTGGCTCGCCGAGCGGCTGGCCGACGCGGTCGAGTCCGGGTCCGCGGCGCCGCTGGTGTGCGTCGTGGGCGGCCGAGGCGGGGCGGGCGCCTCGACCCTGGCCGCCGCGCTGGCCGTGACCGCCGTCCGCCGGAGCCTGGCCACCGTGCTCGTCGATGCGGACCCGTTGGGCGGCGGGCTCGACCTCGTGGTGGGCGGTGAGGACCTCCAGGGCGTGCGCTGGCCCGACCTGGCCGGGGCCCGCGGCCGGGTCGCCACTGCGGCGCTGGATGACGCGCTGCCCCGGATCGACGGCCTGACCCTGCTCTCTTGGGACCGCGGCGACGTCCTCGCGGTGCCCCCCAGGCCATGGCCGCGGCGGTCAGCGCGGCCCGGCGCGGCCGCCACCTCATGGTGGTCGACCTGCCCCGCCGGCCGGACCCCGCGGCCGAGGTCGCCCTCGCCACGGCCCGGACCACCTACCTGCTCGTGCCGGCCGAGGCCCGCTGGCCCGGCTGTCCGGCCAGCTGCTCGACGACTTGGGGCTGCTCGGTGGGCGTCGTCGGCGCCGCGCTGCCTGACCGCTCGGCCCCGGCCGCCGTGCCTCCGGAGCTGGTCGACCGGGTGCGCAGCCGACTGGCTGCCGCGGTCGCGGCCGGTGCGGCGCCCGCCGGGCCGCCGAGCGCGGCCGCCGTGGCCGTGGCGCTGCGGGCCGAGGGTCGGGTCCTGGGCGACGCCGAGCTGCTGGCCGTGGTGGACCGGCTGCAGAACGAGATCGTCGGGCTCGGGTCGCTGGCGCCGCTGGTCGCCGACCCGGCCGTGACCGACGTGCTGGTCAACGCGGCGGACGAGGTGTGGGTCGACCGGGGGCGCGGGCTGAAGCGGGTCCGGGTGCGGTTCCCGGACGAGGCCGCCGCGCGTCGCTTCGCGCAGCGGCTGGCCGCCGCCGGGGGACGTCGGCTCGACGACGCCGCGCCGTACGCCGACGTCCGGCTGCAAGCGGTGCGGTCCCCGGTCGCGCCGCAGGGGACGTGCGTCTCGTCGCGGGTGCCGCGCCGGTCGGCGTTCACCCTCGACGAGCTGGTCGCGGCCGGCAGCCTCTCGGCCGACAGCGCCCGGCTGCTCGATGCGCTGATGACCAGCAAGGCCGCGTTCCTGGGGCCGAGGTGGCCCGGCTGGCCCAATCGGTGGCCCCCACCGGGGCCCAGGTGAGTGTGGCCGGGGAGTCCGGCCTGGTCCGGGTCGCGGTGACGGCGACGGTCCGACTCCCGGGGCCGCTGCTGTCCCGCTTGCCGGCCTTCGTCGTCGCCGGCCGGGCGGTCGCCGCTGACGAGGCGACCGGCCGGACGACCGACCATGCGGAGGCGCCGCCGTGAGCCGCCGGCCGCGGCAAAGGGCGTCGCGGGACACGGGTGCGGCGACCGTGTCGGTGCTGGGTCTCGCGGTGCGGCCGACCCCGACCCGTGCGGGGCGGCCGGGCGGGTGAGCGGCGGCGCGGCGCTCGTGGTTGCACCGTGCGGGTTGACGGCGTCGTCGACGTGACGGTCCGGCTCCCCCGGGTGCTGCCGTGGCCCGGCACGGACCTGCAGGTCCGTGCCCGGGCCGGTCCGTCCGGCTAGCTGGGGACGCCGGCGAGCAGCCGGTCCAACAGGCTAACGGCGCCGGCCTTGTCCAGCGGGTCGTTGCCGTTGCCGCACTTGGGCGACTGCACGCACGAGGGGCAGCCCGACTCGCACCCGCAGGACGCGATCGCCTCGCGGGTGGCGAGCAGCCACTCGGCGGCGTCCTCGTACCCGCGCTCGGCGAACCCGGCCCCGCCCGGGTGGCCGTCGTACACGAACACGCTGGGCAGCCCGGTGTCCGGGTGCAGTGCGGTCGAGACTCCGCCGATGTCCCAGCGGTCGCAGGTCGCGAACAGCGGCAGCAGGCCGATCGAAGCGTGCTCCGCGGCGTGCGCCGCTCCCGGCAGGTCGGCCGGGTCGAGGCCGGCGGCGGCCACCTCCTCCGGCGGCAGGGTCCACCACACCGCCCGGGTGCGCAGCGTGCGGGCTGGCAGGTCGAGCGGCTCCTCCCCGAGCACCTCACCGGTGCCCAAGCGCCGCCGCAGGAACGACACGACCTGCGCGGTCACCTCGACCTCACCAAAGGACAGGGTGGCCGGTCCCCAGGCCACGCTGCGCTCCATCGCCAGCACCCGCAGGTCGGTCACCTCGCGCGCGTAGGTGCTGAAGTCGGGCTCCGCCGGGGTGGCGAGGGCAACCGCTGCGTCCAGGTCGAGCTCCTCGACCAGGAACGTCACGCCCTGGTGCACGTACACCGCGCCCGGGTGCACGGTCCGGTCGGCCGAGCCCGGGTCCACCGTGCCGAGCAGCCGTCCGGTCCCGGCCTCGACCACCCGCACCGGAGAGCCGCCGATGCCGCGCAGGTCGGCCAGGTCGCTGGCCCGCTCGGGGCTGGTCCAGAACCAGCCGGTCGGACGCCGGCGCAGCAGCCCGCGCGCCACCAGGTCCGCCAGGAGCGGCAGCGCTGCCGGCCCGAACAGGGGCAGGTCGTCGTCGGTGAGCGGGATCTCCGCGGCGGCGGCGCACAGGTGCGGTCCCAGCACGTAAGGGTTGTCCGGGTCGAGGACGGTGGCCTCGACCGGACGGCCGAACAGCGCCTCCGGGTGGTGCACCAGGTAGGTGTCCAGCGGGTCGTCGCGGGCCACCAGAACGGCCAGGGCCTCCTGCTGCTGCCGGCCGGCCCGGCCGGCCTGCTGCCACATCGACGCGCGGGTGCCCGGCCAGCCGGCCAGCAGCACGGCGTCCAGCCCGGAGACATCGATGCCCAGCTCCAGCGCCGAGGTGGTGGCGACCCCGGTGAGCCGTCCGTCGACCAGCCGCGCCTCGAGCTCGCGCCGCTCCTCCGGCAGGTAGCCCGCGCGGTAGGCGGCCACCCGGTCGGACAGCGAGGGGTCCACCTCGGCCACGTGCTCGCGGGCCAGCTGCGCCACGGTCTCGGCGCCCCGACGGGAGCGGACGAAGGCCAGCGTCCGCCGCCCCTCGACCACCAGGTCGGCCAGCAGGTCGGCGGTCTCGGCCACGGCCGAGCGCCGCACCGGAGCGCCCCGCTCGCCGACCCGCTCGGTGAGCGGCGGCTCCCACAGGGCGAAGGTCGCGGCCGCCCTGGGGGAGGCGTCGTCGGTGACGGCGGTCACCGGCCGGCCGATCAGCCGCGCGGCCGACACGGCGGGGTCCGAGACGGTCGCGGACGCGAGCACGAACACCGGGTCGGCACCGTAGTGGGCGGCCACCCGGCTCAGCCGCCGCAGCACCGCTGCGACATGCGAGCCGAACACGCCGCGGTAGGTGTGGCACTCGTCGACGACGACGAACCGCAGCGTCCGCAGGAACCGGGCCCACCGGGCGTGCCCCGGCAGCAGCGAGCGGTGCAGCATGTCCGGGTTGCTCAGCACGTAGGCGGCGTGCGCCCGCACCCACTCGCGCTCCTCGGTGGGCGTGTCACCGTCGTAGGACGCCGCTCGCACCCCCTCGAGCCCGAGCGCTCCCACCGACCGCAGCTGGTCGGCGGCCAGCGCCTTGGTGGGGGCCAGGTACAGGGCCGTGGCGCCGCGTCCGTCGGGCGCGGCCAACCCGTCCCGGACGGCGGTCAGCGTGGGCAGCAGGTAGGCCAGTGACTTGCCGGACGCCGTCCCGGTGGACAGCACGACCGACTCGCCGTGCCACGCCGCGTCGGCCGCCTCGACCTGGTGGCGCCACGGCGCAGCCACCCCCAGCCGGGTGAACGCGGCGACCACGGCCGGGTCGGCCCACTGCGGCCACGGCGTCGTGACACCGGGTCGCGCCGGGACGTGCTCGACGTGGGTGAGGCGCTCGGAGCGGCCGTGCGGGACCACCAGCCGCTCGAGCAGCTGGCCGGTGGCGGTCGGTGCGGGGGTCACGGTGCTCACGACCCGTCCAGTTTCGCACCGTGCGGTGACCGGGGTCGTCGGCCTGCTGCGTGGTTAGATCGGGCGTTGAACGCCGCGCACCGTAGCCCGGTGCCCGTCCCGACGCCATCGCCTGGAGGATCTGTGGACCTCTCCCTCGCCCACCGCTTTGAGGGGGCTGCGACCGTCGTCGAGGTCGGCGGCGAGATCGACGTGTACACCGCACCCAAGCTGCGGGAGGAGATCATCTCCCTGGTCGAGTCCGGCCACTACCGGCTGGTCCTCGACATGGAGAACGTCGAGTTCCTGGACTCCACGGGCCTCGGCGTGCTCGTCGGGGGGCTCAAGCGGGTGCGCGCCCATGACGGCGCGCTGCACCTCGTGTGCACCCAGGAGCGGATCCTGAAGATCTTCCGCATCACCGGGCTCACCAAGGTCTTCCCGATCCATGCCACGGTGGCCGACGCGGTCCAGGCGATGGAGTAGGTGGACGGCAGCGGGAGCACGGGGGTGTCGACCGTCGAGCTCCGGTTCACGGCGGTGCCGGCGCACGTGCGCACTGCGCGGCTGGTCGTGGTGTCGCTCGGCCGCCGGCTCGGAGTGGACGAGGAGCTGCTGGACGAGGTCCGGCTGGCCGTCGGTGAGGCCGCTGCGCGCGCGGTGCGGCGGCACCAGGCGAGCTGCCCCACGGCCTCCGTGCTGGTGCGGATGATCGCCTCCGAGGACCGGTTCGTCGTCGAGGTGGCGGACTGCGCGGCGGTCCCGGGCGGGTCGTCGTCCGAGGCCGACCCGCTCGACGAGCTGGCCGAGCACGCCAGCCAGGGTTACGAGGGCGACGACGCGCTGCCCGCCGGTCTCGACCTCGTCGTCATCGGGGGCCTCGTCGACGACCTGTCGGTGCACGAGGCGCCGGACGGCTCGACGGTGATCATGGGCTGGCCGCTGTCGGGCAACCGCCCCCCGGTCGTTGGCGCCGCCCAGGCTTCTGGCTAGACTCCGGCCCCGCCGGGCGATCACGGGCGCTGTGCGCTGCTGTCGATCGCCCTCCGAGGCCTAAACGATCCGTCCGACCACCACCGACCGGTGGCTGGATGGCACGCACCTGTCGACGAGGAGGACGCATGCCCGGGACGCAGCTCGCCGCCGTCAGCGGTGGGACGGTCACCCTCTCCGGGGGCAACCAGACGTGGGTCATCGTGGTTGCTCTCGTCGCGCTCGGCGCCCTGGGGGTCGCCGCGCTGCTCGTGCGCGAGGTGCTCGCCGCGGACGAGGGAACCGAGAAAATGAAGGAGATCGCGGCCGCGGTGCAGGAGGGGGCGGCGGCCTACCTGGCCCGCCAGTTCCGCACCCTCGGCGTCTTCGCCGTCGTGGTCTTCTTCGTGCTCTTCCTGCTCCCGGCCGACACCACGTCCGAACGGATCGGCCGGTCGATCTTCTTCCTGGTCGGCGCAGTGTTCTCTGCGACCACCGGGTACATGGGCATGTGGCTCGCCGTGCGGGGCAACGTCCGGGTGGCCGCGGCCGCCCAGGCGACGGGTGAGCAGCAGGCCATGAAGATCGCGTTCCGGACCGGCGGGGTCGCCGGCATGTTCACCGTGGGTCTGGGCCTGTTCGGCGCAGCGGTCGTGGTGCTGATCTACAAGGAGAACGCACCGAAGGTGCTCGAGGGCTTCGGCTTCGGTGCGGCCATGCTCGCCATGTTCATGCGAGTCGGCGGCGGCATCTTCACTAAGGCGGCGGACGTCGGCGCCGACCTGGTCGGCAAGGTCGAGCAGGGCATCCCCGAGGACGACCCCCGCAACGCCGCCACGATCGCGGACAACGTGGGCGACAACGTCGGCGACTGCGCCGGCATGGCCGCGGACCTGTTCGAGTCCTACGCGGTGACTCTGGTCGCCGCGCTGATCCTGGGTAAGGCGGCCTTCGGCGACATCGGCCTCGTCATCCCGCTGGTGATCCCGGCCATCGGCGTCCTCACCGCCGTCATCGGCATCTTCGCGGTGTCGCCGCGTCCGGGTGACCGCTCGGGCATGAGCGCCATCAACCGCGGCTTCTTCATCTCGGCGGGAGTGTCCGCCGTGCTCGTGGCCATCATGGCGTTCACCTTCCTGCCGTCGCAGATCACCCAGCTCAAGGGGCTGGTGGTCGGCAACCTCGGCCTGGTCAGCGCCACCACGTTCAACCCGCGCCTGCTCGTCATCGGCGCGGTGCTCATCGGCATCGTGCTGGCGGCGGCGATCCAGCAGCTGACCGGCTACTTCACCGAGACCAACCGGCGACCCGTCGACGACGTGTCCAAGTCGTCGCTCACCGGCCCGGCCACGGTGATCCTCGCTGGCATCAGCCTCGGTCTCGAGTCGGCCGTGTACTCGGCGCTGCTCATCGCGGCTGCCGTCTTCGGCGCGTACCTTCTGGGCGCGGGCTCGGTCACCCTGTCGCTGTTCGCCATCGCGCTGGCCGGCACCGGGCTGCTGACCACGGTCGGCGTCATCGTCTCGATGGACACCTTCGGGCCGGTCTCCGACAACGCGCAGGGCATCGCCGAGATGTCCGGCGACGTGCACGGGGAGGGCGCCCTGGTCCTGACCCGGCTGGACGCGGTCGGCAACACCACCAAGGCGATCACCAAGGGCATCGCTATCGCGACCGCCGTGCTCGCGGCGACCGCTCTGTTCGGCTCGTTCCGCGACGCCGTGGTCACCGCCGCGGACGGGAACGCCGGCGCGTTGAAGGGCCTGACGGTCCAGGACGCGCTGCAGTACACCGGCGTCCTCAACATCGCCAACCCGCGCAACCTGGTCGGGCTGATCATCGGGGCGGCCGTGGTGTTCCTGTTCTCCGGGCTGGCCATCAGCGCCGTGTCCCGGGCGGCCGGGGCGGTCATCTTCGAGGTGCGGCGGCAGTTCCGCGAGCACCCCGGGATCATGGACTACACGGAGAAGCCCGAGTACGGCAAGGTCGTCGACATCGTCACCCGCGACTCGCTGCGCGAGCTGGCCACCCCCGGCCTGCTGGCGGTGCTCACCCCGATCGCGGTCGGCTTCGGCCTCGGTATCGGCGCGCTGGGCTCCTACCTCGCGGGCACGATCGCGACGGGCACCCTGATGGCTGTCTTCCTGTCCAACTCCGGTGGGGCCTGGGACAACGCCAAGAAGTTCGTCGAGGACGGCAACTTCGGCGGCAAGGGCTCCGAGGCGCACGCCGCCACGGTCATCGGCGACACCGTGGGCGACCCGTTCAAGGACACGGCGGGCCCGGCGATCAACCCGCTCATCAAGGTGATGAACCTGGTCGCGCTGCTGATCGCCCCGGCCGTCGTCTCGCTCGCCCTGGACGGCAACGCGCTGCGCTACGGCATCGCGCTGGTCGCGGTCCTCGTGGTCGTGGGCGCCGTGGTGGTCTCCAAGCGGCGCCCGGTCGCCGTGGGTGAGCTCCCGGCGGACGCCAAGGCCTGAGATGACCGGCCCGCGGCTGCCCGCAGAGGGCGTGGCGGGGCTGCGGTCGGCGCTGGTCGCAGCCGGCTACACGGTGGACGGCGTGCTCGACCTGCTGGGCCCGCACGCCTACGCGGCCCTGGGGCGCGGCGAGACCGTGCCCGCGCTGCGGACCACGACGGGCGGCTCGCCGCGGGAGACGCTGACCCGGCTGTTCGTGCTGCAGGCGCCGGTTCGGCTGGACGCCGTCCGCGCCGCCCTGCCCGACCTGGACGGACTGGTGGACGGCGGGCTGGTCGCCGTCGACGGTGCCGAGGTGCACGCTCTCGTCGACGTCCGGCCGTACGCGGCGGACACCCTCGACGCCTACGTGGTGTCCGACCTGGGCACCGGCATCGGTGGGGTGTCCGGTCCGGTGACCCGGGGGCACGTGCTCGGCATCGGCGGGACCTCCACCACACTCGCCCAGATCACCGTGCGGCCGACCGTCGGGCGGGCGCTCGACATCGGCACCGGCTGCGGCGTGCAGGCGCTGCACCTGGCCGGCCACGCCGACCGGGTCGTGGCCACCGACCGCAACCCCAGGGCGCTGGCCATGGCTGGGCTGACCGCGGGCCTGTCGGGGATGGCGTTCGACCTGCGCGAGGGCAGCCTGTACCAGCCGGTGGAGGGGGAGCGGTTCGAGCTCATCGTGTCGAACCCGCCGTTCGTGGTCGCGCCAGAGGCGCGGTTCACCTACCGCGACTCCGGGCTGCCCGGCGACGAGGTGGGCCGCCGGCTGGTCACCCAGGCACCGGCGTACCTCGCCGACGGCGGCTGGCTCCAGGTGCTGGCCAACTGGCTGCACGTGGAGGGCGAGGACTGGCGGGAGCGGCTGGCCGGCTGGGTGGTGCCCACCGGTTGCGACGCGTGGGTCGTGCAGCGCGAGGTCCAGGACCCGGCCGAGTACGCCGAGCTGTGGCTGCGGGACGCCGGCGACCACACCGGCCCCGACTACGCGCGACGCTACGACCAGTGGCTGCAGGCCCTCGCCGACGACCGGGTCGAGGGCATCGGCTTCGGCTGGATCACGCTGCACGCCTCCGGAGCCGAGCACCCGGTCACCCGGATCGAGGAGATCCGGCACCCGGTGCAGCAGCCGCTCGGTGAGCCGATCCGGGCCTGGTTCGACCGCCAGGACCGGCTGCGCTCCGTCGGCGACGACGACCTGCTGGCCACCGCACTGGTCGTCGACCCCCAGGTGCGGCTGGACCAGGAGTGGGTGCCGTCGTCCGACGGGTTGGCGCTGCTGACCCAGCGGCTGCGGCAGGCCGACGGGCTGCGGCGGAGCGGCGAGGTCGACGAGGTCGGGGCCGAGGTCGTGGCCGGCTGCAACGGCCGGCCGCTTCGGGCCGTGCTGGCCGACGTCGCCGACCGGCTCGGCGTGGACGAGGCGGAGCTGCGCGCGGGAGCGGTCCCGGCCGTCCGGACCCTCCTCGAGGAGGGCTTCCTCACCTTCCCGACGTAGGTTGCCAGGGACGCGGGTTTGTCCGCGGTTTGACAAAGGGCGCCTGTGTACCGTCACACTCCGCCCGGCGGGGCGCCACAGTGCCTCACCACCACCCACTGTCACGAGGAGTCGCGTGTCCGACAACGAGCAGCCGACGGCCGGGGGCCGGCGGCTCGTGATCGTGGAGTCGCCGGCCAAGGCGAAGACGATCAAGGGCTACCTCGGGCCGGGGTACGACGTGGAGGCCAGCGTCGGCCACATCCGCGACCTGCCGGACAAGAAGTCGCCGGCTCCTGCGGAGTACAAGGGCACCGAGGTCGGACGCCTGGGCATCGACGTCGAGCACGACTTCACGCCCCTCTACGTCGTCAACACCGACAAGAAGACGAAGGTCGCCGAGCTCAAGCGCAAGCTGAAGGACGCCGACGAGCTGCTGCTCGCCACGGACGAGGACCGCGAGGGCGAGGCCATCGCCTGGCACCTGCTCGAGGTGCTCAAGCCCAAGGTGCCGGTCCGCCGCATGGTGTTCCACGAGATCACCAGGGACGCCATCCGGGCGGCCGTGGAGAACACCCGCGACCTCGACGAGCGGCTGGTCG
>DATCDE010000105.1 GCA_036510875.1 Actinomycetes bacterium | reverse complement strand
CAGGCACTGCACGTCCAGCACCACATGACCATCGAGCAGATCGCTCACCCTCACGACACCATCAACCATGACCCGCAGCCCGGCCGCACCTGACCGCGCACGCCAGCCCCAGCTCGGCGGTCAGAGGCGAAGCCTCGTTAGGTCTTTCGTCGGCTACGCACCTGCCAGCCGACCGGCCATGCTGCAAAGGACACTCGGTTTCTGGGGGGTGGGGCAGTGGCTCCGTTCGGATGGTCGGCACTGCCGGCGTCGCTGGCTCGGGACCTGGCCGAGGAGCTCGGGCTGGGCGGGCGCAACGCCTCGCACAGGATCGCCGAGCTGTTCCCGGACGGCCCGAGCGAGGAGTTCGTCCGGCTGACCTGGCCGGTCCTGCGAGACCGGTGGATCAGCCGGGAGCCCGAGCTCCGGCAGCAGGTCGTGGCGACGCTGCATGCCCGGGGCCTGGGGGACGCCGGGTTGCTCGGCCCGTCGGCCGCAGCCCAGCGGGCTTACCTCGCCTCGTGCCGCAACAGCGGGAGCCTGCGCCAGATCGTGCTGGGCGTGTTGTTGGCGTCCTTCGCGCCTGACGGTGGTCGGGGCAGGCGCCAGGGCGGGCGAGCGCCGACTCCAGCACCGTCGGTTCAAGCCGAGGCGCCCAGCCCGGGCCCGGGCGTGGACGCGAAGGTGGAGTCCGCCTGGGCTGCGCTCGAGCAGCGGCTGGCCGAGGCGATCGACCACGGCCAGGACGGCGACCGGGTGGTCCTCAGGCTGGCCCCCGGCGCGGACGGCGGCGACGGGGACAACACCTACTACGTTCAGTGGGCGGTTGCCGACGGACACGCCCAGCTCGAGGCGGTCAGCAACGCCTTCCTGGCGCCGGCGCGCCGGCTGACCCGCGAGCCGCTGGCCCGACTGGCCGCCCTCGGCTGGCAGCTGCCGACGCCGAACGGCCCCGCCAACTTCCACCTGGACATGAGCCAGGACCAGGCCTCCTCCGCGTCGAGCACGCTGGTGCGCACGCTGCGGGAGGTGTACAACGCGCCGCACCCCGCGTTCTTGACCGTCGAGGGGTTCAACCAGGAGCAGGCCCTGGACCTGTCCGTACTCGGGCTCCCGGCTCCCCGTCACGGGGCTGTGGCGGCGTCCGGCCCCGCCGCGGCCGTGGACGCTGGCGCACCCCTGCGCGCGCAGGTGGTCGCAGTGCTTGCCCACGGGCTCGGTGTCTCGGCCGAGGCTGTCGTCTCCGACGAGGACGGCGACTTCCCCTTGCGCTCCGGGTCGACCATGGTCTTCGTCCGGGTCCTGGAGGACCAGGGCTTGGTCAGCCTGTTCAGCCCCGTCTTGGTCGACGTCGACGACACCGATGCTCTGCGCCGCGCCCTCATCGACGTCCAGGGGCAGGTGCCCTTGATCCACTTCGTCGTGGAGGGCGGGGTGGTGACCGCTGCTGCCCAAGTGATCGCCGGCCCGCTGGTGCCCGACCATCTGCACCGGGTGATCGCTTTGATGATCGGCGTCTGTGATCAGCTTGACGACCGGCTGCAGGGGGACTTCGGTGGGCGCACCTTCTTCGGCGACCCCGCCCAGACCCGCCCCGTCCCCGCGCCCGAGATCGGCGGCTACCTCTAGCACGGTCGCCGGGTGCCCTAGGGTCGTCGGATGGGTACCTCGCTGCTGGCCACCTCCGTCTGGATCCCCGGTCTTCTCGTCATCGGGGTGGTCCTGATCGTCGCCGTCGTGGTCGTTGCTCTGAGGACCATGCGCAACCGGTAGCGGCCGGACTTGTTGCTGACGAGCGAGGCGGCTCAACTGAGCCGACCGTCCCGCACACTCCCCGGGTGCAGGTTCGAGGTCACGGCGATGGAGCCATGTTCGTAGGCGGCGTCCACGACGCGGTAGAACGCCTCCCCGGCGGCTCGGCTGATCGCGACGGTCAGGGACGCAAGGGTGAACCAGGAGACCCGCATCCCGGAGTCGATGGCCTTGTGCGCGAGGGCTTCGACGAAGTGGGTCTTGCCGGTCCCGGAGGGTCCGGTCGCCCCGAAGGGGCGTCGGGGCGGTGAGTTTGGTGTCTCCGGTTCAGCCCTGCACGTCAGGTCCGGCCCGGCGCGCAGTGATGCGCAGCAGCACGCGCTGCTCGCGCTCCATGGCGGCTCGGTAGTCGTCCCAGTCCGGGTGCTCACCCGCGACCTGGCGGTAGTAGTCGACCAGCGGCTGCATGGCGTCCGGAAGCTCCACGATCTCCACGTCGCCCTCGACCTGGATCCACGGGCCGTAGAACCCGTCGCTGATGACGCACAGCCACGCTGTGGGCCGCTTGCGCAGGTTGCGGGTCTTCAGCGCGCTCTGACGGGTGCTCACGAGCAGATGCCCGCCATCGTCGACGGCAACGGCCACCGGGGACATCTGTGGGGAACCGTCGTCACGGCTCGTGGTCAAGATCGCCCGGTGATGGTCGCGGACGAACGCCCGCGCCTGGTCGAGGTCCATGGCCTCAACCTACCGACCTTGGCGTGCTGCCAGGTCCGATGTCGTTCGGCCGCGTCTCAACGGCAGTTCAGACTGCCGAAACCGGGGGACTTCAGCGGGGGATGCGCCCTTCGTCGGCACATCGGTTCGCTGCCGAAGCCACCAGGTCAGCGGCTACCGTGCCTCCGGGACACAGGCTCCGCGTCGCTCAGGAAGCGAGACAGCCTCATGAAGGTGCTTCGAGTGTCGTTCGTCGGGACTCGAACCCAGCACTTCGATGCGACGCAGGCCATGTTCCGGGACGTCCTCGGGATGGAGGTCGCCTTCTCGAACCCCGGATGGGCTGGGTTCACGCTGCCATCCGGACCGCGCGACCTCGTCGAGATCTTCGGTCCGGACATGACCGACGAGCGCGTCGCTCCGACGGCATTCGAGACTGGCGTGCTCATCGCCTTCGCGGTCGACGACATCGTCAGCGCGCGGGCTGAACTCGCCGCCGCGGCAGTCGAACTCGTCGGTGACATCGTGTGGGCGCGCGACCTGATCGGTGGTGACGGGAGCGACCGCTGGGGCTGGTTCTTCTTCCGCGCCCCGGACGGCAACATCTACGTCATCGAGCAGGACGGTCTCCCCACAAACGGATGACGGGGAGGGGACCAGGTGGATCCCCGCTCCACCGGGTCGCGGCACATCGGCGCGAGGCCTTGTTCACGCGCCAGATGCGGTCAGCAGCGCGAGGGCACGGTCGGCTGCATGCCGGACTCTCGGCACCGGGTCGTTCCGTGTGCCCGCAACTTCGGTGACGAGATCACCTACTCGCTGCCTGGCGATCACCTTGAGCGCCATCTCCCGGACCCGCCATGCATCGTCTGCGAGCGCGAGCCGGACTTCGGCGGTTGCCGCGACATCCCAGACCCAGAGAAGCCCCCGCGCACCCCACACTCGCAGCCAATACGTGTCGTCGTGAGCGGCTCCGTCGAGGAACTTGCGTGCGCCTGGGCCTGCGAGCGCCATGAGCAGGTCGGGATCGACCTTCTCTCCTCGGACCAGCGCACGACAGCCCGCGACCACGTCAGCGCGGCCCCGGCGAGCGCATTCGCGCTCGATGCTCTGCCGGGGTGTGATGCCCCACTGCGAGACGGAAGCCACCGGCGAAGTCTGGCACCGGCGGCCCGTTCGGGACGTCAGTCCAGGGCCTAGCGGCGCTACAGGTCGTAGTAGAGCTCGAACTCGTGCGGGTGCGGTCGGAGCCGGATCGGGTCGACCTCGTTGGTGCGCTTCCACTCGATCCAGGTCTCGATCAGGTCCTCGGTGAAGACGCCACCCTCGAGCAGGTACTCGTGGTCGGCCTCCAGCGCAGAGAGCACCTCGGGCAGTGAGCCGGGTACCTGCGGGATGCTGGCGTGCTCGTCCGGCGGTAGCTCGTAGAGGTCCTTGTCCACCGGCTGCAGTGGCTCGATCTTGCTCTTGATGCCGTCGAGGCCGGCCATGAGCATGGCCGAGAACGCCAGGTACGGGTTGGACGACGGGTCGGGGACCCGGAACTCGATCCGCTTAGCCTTCGGGTTCGAGCCGGTGATCGGGATCCGGATGCAGGCCGACCGGTTGCGCTGGCTGTAGACCAGGTTGACCGGGGCCTCGAAGCCGGGCACCAGCCGGTGGTAGCTGTTCACCGTCGGGTTGGTGAAGGCCAGCAGGGACGGCGCGTGCGCGAGCAGGCCGCCGATGTACCAGCGGGCGGTGTCGGACAGCCCCGCGTAACCCAGCTCGTCGTAGAACAGCGGCACGCCGTCCTTCCACAGCGACTGGTGGCAGTGCATGCCGGAGCCGTTGTCACCGAAGAGCGGCTTGGGCATGAACGTCGCCGTCTTGCCGGCCGCCCAGGCCACGTTCTTGATGACGTATTTGAAGGCCATCACCTGGTCGGCGGCGTGCAGCAGAGAGCCGAACTTGTAGTTGATCTCCGCCTGGCCCGCAGTGCCGACCTCGTGGTGGGCGCGCTCGACCTCCAGGCCCACGTCGGCCAGCTTGAGCGACATCTGGTCGCGCAGGTCGGCGTAGTGGTCGACCGGCGGGACCGGGAAGTAGCCGCCCTTGTAGCGGGTCTTGTAGCCGCGGTTGCCGCCGTCCTCGACCCGGCCGGTGTTCCACGCCGCCTCGATCGAGTCGATGTAGTAGTACCCGGCGTTCTGCTTGGTCTCGAAGCGCACGTCGTCGAAGACGTAGAACTCAGCCTCGGGGCCGAAGTAGACCGTGTCCGCGATGCCGGTGCTCTTGAGGTACGCCTCGGCCTTGGCCGCGATGTTGCGCGGGTCGCGGCTGTACGGCTCGTCCGTGAACGGGTCGCGGATCGAGAAGTTCATGACCAGCGTCTTCTCGGCCCGAAACGGGTCGACGAACGCCGTCGTCGGGTCCGGGATGAGCTTCATGTCGGATTCGTGGATGGCCTGGAAGCCCCGGATCGAGGAACCGTCGAACATCTGGCCGTCGGCGAAGAACGACTGACCCACCGAGGACGCCGGCACGTTGAAGTGCTGCATCACCCCAGGTAGGTCACAGAACCTGACATCGACGAACTTCACGTCCTCGTTCTTGATGAACGCGAGGACCTCGTCGGAGTTCGAGAACATCCATCCTCCCTCGGAACGGCGCCTTCTGGGCGGCTGCCGTCGGCTGCTAGGTGACGCTAGGCCGGGGCGATTTCTCGGCGGTGTCCCTGGTGTTTCGCCGCTGTTACGGGGGCGACGGTCGGAGGTTCGCTGTCCTGAGCCACCAAGGCGACCGTACGCCACCCCCACGCGGGCCCAGGGGTGGCGGGGTAGCCTCGAGGGGTGGATCGGCGCGAAGTCGGGTCGTGGATGTCGGGGCCGCGGGCCGCCGCGGAGTCCGCTGAGCTGGGATATCGCGGGCAGCGGCTGGGCCTGCCGGAGACCGGCCCGGGGTCGGTCGCCGGGTTCGGCCGGCGGATCGGTGCCCTGGTCATCGACTGGTTCGCCGCGGAGCTGGCTGCCGCCGCGCTGGCCCGGGGCCAGTCGGGCTACGGCACGAGCAGCTTCGGCTGGATCGTGCTCGGGGTCTTCGCCGCGGAGGTGTTTCTGCTGACCTGGCTGGGCGGTGCCAGCTTCGGGCAGCGGCTGCTCGGGTTACGGGTGGCCAGCCTGATCGACCGACCCCTGGGCGCGTTCCGGGCGCTGGCCCGCACGGTGCTGCTGTGTCTCGTCGTCCCCGCGGTGATCTGGGACCGGGACGGCCGGGGGATGCACGACCGGGCCGTGGCCAGCGTGGTGGTTCGCGCGCGCTGAGGGGTGCTGACCCGCCTCAGCGGGGCATCTTGGGCATCCGGGCGCCCTTGGGCAGCGGGCCCTTGGGGAGCGGGATGGTGCCCTGGACGGCGGTGAGAGCCTTGAGCCGGTGCTCCAGCTCGGTGATCTGCGAGCCGTTGAGCGTCTTCGGCAGCTTCATCACGTAGGCGTTCAGCTTGGCCAGCGGGACCTCGCCGGACCCGTTGCCGGCGACCACCTCGTTCACCGGCGCGTCGCCGACCACCCGCTGGGTGCGCTTGCGCTCCCCGGCGAGCAGGTGGGCGACCCGGCTGGGGGCGCCCTCACCGATCAGCACGACCCCGCACTTGCCGACCACGCGGTGGACGACGTCCTGGTTGCGGGTCACCGCCACGGCGGGAGTCACCGTGTAGCCCTTGCGCAGCGTGTTCAGCGCGGCCGCGGCGGCACCCGGCTGCCCCTCGATCGAGGCGTAGGCGGCCCGCTCGGCCCGGCGGCCGAAGATGAAGGTGACCACCAGCACGGCCACCGACACCCCGAGGAAGCTCAGGTAGTACGGGTGGCTGAGCAGGATGCCGACGAGCACGAAGGGGACCAGCACGCCGACGAACCAGGCCGCCAGGATCCAGCCGATCCGCGGGTCGGACCGCTGGGCCACCTGGTAGGCGGCCTTGATCTGCGCGACCCGGCCGGGCCCTTCCTTCTTCTTGCGGTTCCAGAACGCCATGGGGGACAGGGTAAGGGGCCGGGCGGCGTCGTCCGAACGCGCCAGGTCAGGAGGCCGACGGGCGGCCCTCCCGGCGGTGCGCCACCATCGCCTCGCCCTCCGCGGGCGTGGGCGCGCTGCCCCCCAGGCGGGCCGGCAGCCACCAGGGGTGCTCGCCGGGCTTCGGCTTGACCGGGTACCGCTCCTGGGCCGCGTGCAGCATCTGCTCCATCTGGTCCCGTAGCTGGTCGAGCACGACGGCAGGGTCGTCCCGGCGGCCGACCTGCAGGGGGGTGCCCACGTCGATGCTGATCGGGATCCGCTCCAGGTTGGCCTTGCGGCGGTGGCCGTGCGTGAGCACCCGCTGGGAGCCCCACAGCACCGTCGGCAGGACCGGGACGCCGGTGGCGGCGGCCATCCGGACCACGCCGTTCTTGAACGGCAGCAGCTCCCAGGACGGGGAGACCGTCGCCTCCGGGAAGACCCCGATCACCTCGCCGTCCTTCAGCGCCCGCAGCGCAGCGGCGTACGAGGAGGCACCGGCCGACCGGTCCACCGAGATGTGGTGCATGCCGCGCATCAGCGGACCGCCAGCCCAGTGCTCGAAGATCGCCTCCTTGGCCATGAACCGGACGAACCGCTTCGAAGGCTGGGCCGCCAGGCCGGCGAAGGTGAAGTCGAGCAGGCCGACGTGGTTGATCGCCATGATCGCGCCGCCGTGGCGGGGGACGTGCTCCTCGCCGGTGATGTCGAAGGTCAGCCCGAGGCCGACGAACACCGTCCGGGCCACCGCGATGACCGGCGGATAGACCCAGTCAGCCATGCCGGGCCGCTCCCGCGTCGCTCCGGGCGGCCACGGCCTGCTGGAACAGCCGCCCGGCCCGGTACGACGAGCGCACCAGCGGGCCGCTCATCACGCCGAGGAGGCCCATCGCCATGGCCTCGGCGGCCAGCTCGTCGAACTCGGCCGGCTCCACCCACCGCTCCACCGGGTGGTGGCGCGGGCTCGGTCGCAGGTACTGGGTGATGGTCACCAAGTCGCAGCCGGCGTCGTGTAGGTCGGCGAGCGCGGCGACGGCCTCCGCGCGGGTCTCGCCCATGCCCAGGATCAGGTTCGACTTGGTCACCATTCCGGCGGCCCTCCCGGCGGCGATGACCTCGAGCGACCGCTCGTAGCGGAACCCGGGACGGATCCGGCGGAAGATCCGCGGTACCGTCTCCAGGTTGTGCGCGAACACCTCCGGAGCGGCGTCGAAGACCTGGGCGAGCAGCTCGGGCCGGCCGGAGAAGTCGGGGGTGAGCAGCTCCACCCCGGTGCCCGGGTTGAGCTCGTGGATGGCCCGCACGGTCTGCGCGTACAGCCAGGCGCCCTCGTCGTCGAGGTCGTCGCGGGTGACCCCGGTGATGGTGGCGTAGCGCAGCCCCATGGTCTGTACCGACTCGGCGACCCGACGCGGCTCGTCCCGGTCCAGCGGGGCCGGTTTGCCGGTATCGATCTGGCAGAAGTCGCAGCGCCGGGTGCACTGGTCGCCGCCGATGAGGAAGGTCGCCTCGCGGTCCTCCCAGCACTCGAAGATGTTGGGGCAGCCGGCCTCCTCGCACACCGTGTGCAGGCCCTCGTCCTGCACCAGGCCCTTGAGCTCGGTGTACTGCGGTCCGGTGCGCAGCCGGGTCTTGATCCACGGCGGTTTGCGCTCGATCGGGGTCTCGGCGTTTCGAACCTCGAGCCGCAGCAGGCGGCGGCCTTCGGCGGCGACGGTCACCCGGCCAGCGTACTCGCGGCGCCCGCCCGTCGGCGCCGGGCGACGGCCATTTCGAGCAGTCCCAGGACCCCCGCCCCGGCGGCCAGCAGAACCGGCCGTGGGCTGCCGTCGGACCGGCGCTCGGCGGCCGCGCCGAGCACGAACGCGTAGGCGCCGATCGCGGGGGACCCGTCAGCGGACACCAGCTGCCAGCCGATCTGGTAGCGGCCCGGGGCGGAGCTTGGCCGGACCGGTACCTCGACCACGGTGTCCGTCACCCGTGGGGCGCCCGCTGCGGGTCCACGCCGTCCGGGCCCTGACCACGAGCTGGGCGCTGTCCGGCAGGACCGGCAGGTCCAAGGTGAACCGGACGACGGCCGGCAGCGCGGTGACCGCCGAGCCGGGGGAGGGGGAGCCGGACACCAGCGAGGAGTGCGCCCACGCGGGCTGAGCGGCGAGCAGCACGACGACCGCCGTAGCGCACCGGCGGCCAGGCTCGTGGCGGCGGTGCGCCGCACGCCCCCTCGCCGGTGTCCGGCCATGCGAGGGACGCCACGGCCGGGCCGCTGCAGCCGGTCATGACAGGAACGTCACCTGGGCCGCCCGACAGGAACGCGACCTGGCCGGCGGCGAGCTCAAGCACTTCCGGGTCAGGTGCGCTGCGCAAGGTCGGCGACTCGCTCGAACTCATCATTCCCGGATGGCGGCAGCGCAAGAGCCTGTGGCCCCGCCTGCGACGCTCACCCGGCGCTCGGGACCAGCTCCGTCAGCTGCGCGAGCCGGGCCTCGAGGAGCGGCAGCGCGTCCTGCACGGTGACCGTGCGGCCGAGCTCCTTGCTCAGCGAGGTGACGCCCGCGTCGGTGATCCCGCAGGGCACGATCGTGCCGAACGCGGCCAGGTCGCAGTCGCAGTTCAGCGCGAACCCGTGCATGGTCACGCCACGGGCGACCCGGACCCCGATGGCGGCCACCTTGCGGTCCGGGCCGCGCTCGTCGGCAGGCACCCACACGCCGCTACGACCCTCGACCGGGGTGGTGGCCAGCCCCAGGTCGGCGCAGACAGCGCCGAGCAGCCGCTCCATCCGGCGCACGTGCGCGACCACGTCGACCGGGTCGGGCAGCCGCAGGATCGGGTAGCCGACCAGCTGGCCGGGCCCGTGCCAGGTGATCTTGCCGCCGCGGTCGACGTCGACCACGGGGGTGCCGTCGACCGGGCGCTCCCACGGCTCGGTGCGCTTGCCGGCGGTGTAGACCGCCTGGTGCTCCAGCAGCAGCACGGTGTCACCCTGGCGGCCCTCGGCCACCTCGCGGTGCACGCGCCGCTGCTCGTCCCAGGTCCGCTGGTACGGGACGGCGTCAGGACCGAAGCCGAGATGGACGGCGGTGGGGGAGGACACGGCACCACAGTAGTCGTGCGGATTTACTCTCCGACGGGGATGATCAGCCCAGGCACCCCTCGCCCACGACCGATGAAGGAGCCCCGGTTGTCCGCGCCCGCACCACCCGTCGCGCCCCCCTCCCCGGCGAACCCGGCCGAGCGCCGTCCCCGGCGTCCGTTCCTGTGGTCCGCCGTCGCGCTGGTCGTCTGGTTCGCGCTCGGCGGTCTCCTCGGGCCCCTGTCCGGACAGCTCAGCTCGGTGCAGAAGAACGACAACGCGTCGTTCCTGCCGGCCTCGGCCGAGTCCACCGAGGTCAACGAGCTGCAGGCGAAGTTCGCCGCGCGGGCCGAGCTGCCGATGTTCGTGGTCTTCAGCCGGGACTCGGGGATCACCGCAGCTGACCGGAAGGCGATCGCCGCGTTCGTGGCCGAGCTGCCGGGCATCGAGGTGGGCGACGACAAGACGGTGGCCGACTACGCCGTCCCAGGCCCGATCGTCCCGATCCCGTCAGCGGACGGCAAGGCCGTGCTCATCGGGGTGCCGCTGGACTCGGACAAGGTCAGCCAGCCGATGTCCGACGGCAAGTCCCCGATCCTGCGGACGGTGGAGAGCGTCCGCGCTGCGCTGCCCCAGGGCTCGGGGCTGGAGGCGCACGTCACGGGCCCGGGTGGGCTGCTCGCCGACCTGTTCTCGGTGTTCGGGTCGCTGGACACCACCCTGCTGGGCATCACCGCCCTGGTCGTGGCGTTGATCCTCATCCTGGTCTACCGCAGCCCGTTCCTGTGGGTCATCCCGCTGATGTCCGCGGGGTTCGCGCTGACCGCGGCGAGCGGCGTCGTGTACCTGCTCGCGAAGAACGACGTGCTCACCCTCAACGGCCAGAGCCAGGGCATCCTCACCGTGCTGGTCTTCGGCGCAGGGACCGACTACGCACTGCTGCTCGTCGCCCGCTACCGGGAGGAGCTGCACCGCTACGAGAGCCACTTCGACGCGATGAAGGTGGCCTGGCGCGGCGTGCTTGAGCCCCTGGTCGCCTCCGCCGCGACCGTCACGGTCGGCCTGCTGTGCCTGCTGTTCTCCGAGCTGAACTCCAACAAGTCGACCGGCCCGGTCGCGGCCATCGGCATCGTGTGCGCGCTGTTGGCCAGCCTCACCTTCCTGCCCGCGCTGCTTGTCATGCCGTCCGCGGTGGCCGGGCTGCTGCTGACCGGCGTCCTGTTCGGGGTGCTCTTCGCGCTCGGGCTGCCTGGCGGCGCCGCGGCCGGCCTGGCGCTGCTGCTCGTCGTCGGCGGGTTCGTCCTGGGGGTGCGGGCCCGCCGGGCCGCCGCCCCGCCGCGCTGGGCGTTCTTCGCCGGCTGGCCGGCCGGCCGCTGGGGCTTCTGGCCGAAGGTCCCGCGGCACGACGAGCACGACGAGAAGCTGTCCGGGATCTGGTCCAAGGTCGCGGCCGGGGTGGGACGCCACCCGCGGCGCACCTGGGTGACCACCACGCTGGTGCTGCTCGTCGCCGCGTTCTTCGTCACCACGCTCAAGGCGGACGGCATCTCGCAGAGCGACGCGTTCACCAAGAAGGTCGACTCGGTGCTGGGGCAGCAGCAGCTGGGCCTGCACTTCCCGGCCGGCTCGGGCAGCCCGGCGATCATCATCGGCAACGCCGACCAGGCCGACGCGATCGTCGCCGCAGCCAAGACCGTGCCGGGCATCGCCACGATCGTCCCGTACACCGCCCAGACGGCCGGCCAGTCGACGGGCACCGCCCCGCCGGCCACGACTCCCAAGGTGGTGGACGGGCTGGTGCAGTTCCAGGCCACCCTGACGTCGGCGTCGGACTCGCTGGCGGCCGAGCAGACCGTCCAGGCGCTGCGCACGGCCGTGCACGCGGTGCCCGGGGCGGACGCCAAGGTCGGCGGTTTCACGGCGATCAACTACGACACCCAGCAGGCGTCCCGCCGGGACCGGGCGGTGATCATCCCGATCGTGCTGGCGGTGATCTTCTTCATCCTGGCGCTGCTGCTGCGGGCGCTGCTGGCCCCGTTCCTGCTGGTCCTCACCGTGGTGCTGTCGTTCGCGGCCACGCTGGGGGTCTGTGCGGTGGTGTTCAACCACGTGTTCCACTTCGCCGGCGCGGACACCTCGTTCCCGCTGTTCTCGTTCGTCTTCCTGGTGGCGCTCGGGGTGGACTACAACATCTTCCTGATGACCCGGGTGCGCGAGGAGACGCAGCTCGTCGGCACCCGGCCCGGGGTGCTCAAGGCGCTCACCGTGACCGGTGGCGTGATCACCAGCGCCGGCCTTGTGCTGGCCGGTACGTTCTCGGTGCTCGCCACGCTGCCGCTGGTCTTCCTCGCCGAGCTCGGGTTCGCGGTGGCGTTCGGCGTGCTGCTCGACACGATGGTGGTGCGCTCCCTGCTGGTGCCTGCCCTGATGTATGACGTTGACCGGAGGATCTGGTGGCCGAGCGCGCTGGCGCGGAGGGTGTCGTGACTGCCGACCTGCGGGTCGCGCTCGTGGGCTACGGCCTGGCGGGACGGGTGTTCCACGGCCCCCTGGTGACCGCGGCCCCCGGGCTGGCCCTCACCCACGTCGTGACCTCGAACCCGGAGCGCGCCGCGCAGGCGGCGGCCGCCCACCCGGGAGTCACCCTGCTCGGCACGGCCGACGAGCTGTTCGACCGCGACGACTGGGCGCTGCTGGTCGTGGCCACTCCCAACGACGCGCACCTGCCCCTGGGACTACGGGCCGTGGCGGCCGGTCGGCCCGTGGTCGTGGACAAGCCACTGGCGCTGACCGCGGCCGACGCGCGGCGACTGGTCGAGGCGGCTGCCGACGCGGCGGTGCCGCTCACGGTCTTCCAGAACCGTCGGTGGGACTCCGACCAGCTGACGCTGCGCCGGCTGCTTGCCGACGGCGAGCTGGGGGACGTGCTGCGCTACGAGTCGCGGTTCGAGCGCTGGCGGCCGGAGCCGAAGCCCGGCTCGTGGCGGGAGGCGCTGCCGGCCGAGCAGGGCGGCGGGCTGGCCCTCGACCTCGGCAGCCACCTGGTCGACCAGGCGCTGCACCTGTTCGGCCCCGCCGTCCGGGTGTACGCCGAGGTGGACGCGCGGCGCGGGATCGCGGACGACGACGTGTTCGTCGCGCTCGAGCACGCCAGCGGCGTCCGCTCCCAGCTGTGGATGGGCGCGCTGGCCGGGGCGCCGGGCCCGCGGCTGCGGGTGCTCGGCACCGGAGGCGCGTTCGTCGTCGACGGACTGGACGGCCAGGAGGACGCCCTGAGCGCCGGCGCGCGGCCCGCAGACGACACCTGGGGGGTGGAGCCGCGGCAGCGGTGGGGCCGGCTGGTCCGGGGCGAGGAGTCCGAGCCGGTGCCCGCCGAGCGCGGCCGGTGGGACACGTTCTACCCGGCCGTGGCCGCCGCGGTGCGCGGTGAGGGACCGGTGCCGGTCGACCCGTGGGACGCCGTCCGGACGCTCACGGTGATCGAGGCGGCCCGGGCCTCGGCCGCGAGCCGGCAGGTCGTCGAACCCCCGGAGGTCAGCCGCTGATCGGCCCCGGCGCGAGCCGGGTCTCGACCGCGGCGCCGTCGGGACCCCGCTCCACCCGGTAGGCGGCCGACCCGGTCTGCGGGTCCTGCTCGGTGTCGGTGATCACAGCGACCGGCTCGGGGCCTTCGTACAGGACGCCGGTGCCGTCGTCGGTGGCGTAGGAGACGGGCAGCACCTGCTCGGCGACCAGCCGGTGCAGCAGCGGCCGGCGCTGCGCCTCGGAGTCGTAGTGGACACCGTTGCCGAAGGGCAGCAGGCCGAGCCCGTTGGCGACCGGCCGCAGGGTCGGCCCGAAGGAGTCGGTGGGACCACCGACGTGCCAGCAGATCGAGCCGGCGCTCACGCCGCCCAGCAGCACGCCGGATTCCCAGGCCTCCCGCATCACGTCGTCCAGGCCGTGCACCCGCCACACCGCGAGCAGGTTGGCCACCGAGCCGCCGCCCACCCACACCAGGTCCTGACCGAGCAGGTGCTCACGCGGGTCGGTGTTCGGCATGGTGAACAGCTCGAGGTGGGAGACGTCGACCGACCAGCCGCGGAAGGCGCCGTACATGCGGGTCAGGTAGCCGCGGTCGTCACCGCTTGCGGTCAGCACGAACGTCACCTTGGGCCGGTCCTTGCCGGTCAGCCGCAGCGCCTCCTTCATCAGCCCGCCCGGCTGGGCGACCGACCAGCGGTCGGTGGGCACGAAACCGCCGCTGGCGGCCAGGATGCGCGGGGTGGGTGCGGTCATGGGCGTCGCTCCGGGCCTTGGTCGACGTCGAGGGGGATGCCGAGGGGGATGTCGAGGGGGATGTCGAGGTCGGTCAGGACGGCGTGCGCGGCCCGGCGGCCGGACACGAGGGCGCCCTGGATCGAGGAGGAGTCGCGGTGGTCGCCGCACACGTAGAGCCCGTCGGTGAGCCGGACGGGCGACTGGAAGTCGTGCGGTGGAGGCATCGCGGGCAGTGCCGCCGCCACCGGGTAGGTGGCCACCGGCTCGAAGCCGCGGGTGTCCACCCCGTAGAGCAGCCCGAGGTGGCCGCGGACGTCCTTCTCGCCGTCGTCGTGCACGCCGATCGAGGACGAGGCGACCAGCACCCGACCGTCGCTGGCGTAGCCGGGCGCGGCGTGGGTGAGCACCGCGGTGTTGACCACCGGGCCGCGGCGCTGGCCGTCGATGACCAGCACCGGCTCGCCGTCGGAGAGCCGGTCTGCGGGCAGGTGGGACAGGTGGTACCAGGTTGTCACCGCGTGCATGGCGGGGACCGCCAGGCCGGGCAGCAGCCGGCCGGCCGTCACCGGGTCGGTCGCCACCACCGTGGCCCTGGCCGCGAGGGTGCCGGCGTCGGTGGTCACCTGGCGGGGCCCCACCGATCGCACCGTGGTGGACAGCCGGACCACACCGTCGGGCAGCCGAGCGGCCAGCTGCCTCGGGATCGCGCCCATGCCGTCGGCCGGCACCGAGGGGGTGCCGCGGACGAACATGCGCAGCAGCAGGTCGAGGAACCGGCGCGAGGTGGCCAGGTCGCCCTCGAGCAGGGCACCGGCCAGGAACGGCCGCAGCACGGTCTCGATTAGCCGGTCGCCCACCCCCGCGTCGCGCAGCGCCTGCACCGCCGGCAGGTCGTCCCTCGCGAGCAGCTCGGCGACCGGTGCCTGGGCGCAGCGCAGGGCGTACCGGGCCAGCCGCAGCTTCTCGGCGGTGCTGCCCACGGGTGCGCGAAGCGTGGGCACCGCCCAGGACGGGTGCCGTCGCGGGTCGGCCAGGCGGTAGCGGCGTCCGCCGATGGCCACAAGCATGCCGCGGCTGAACGGGCGCAGGTCGAGCGCGTCGAGGTCGAGCACCCGTCGGCCCTCCGGGTAGGCCGGGTTGTACAGCTGGAAGCCGCGGTCCAGCAGCAGCCCGTCGACGTGGTCGGTGCGAACCCGGCCACCCACGTCGTCTCCGGCCTCCAGCACCGTCACGTCCAGGCCGGCGCCGGCCAGCCGGACCGCCGCGGCCAGCCCGGCGAGCCCGGCCCCGACCACGATCACATCGGTGGTTGGGGTGAGGCTCACGAGCGGCCAACCTACCGGTCGTCGGTGCCGCGTGCCTGTGGACGGCGCGAGCGGACGATCATGGCGTCGCGGCACCCTGGACGCATGCCAGCATCCGACGCTCCGACCCTGGACGGCCTGGTCGTGGGGCGGCCGGTCGACCCCGGGGATCCCGTGGTCGGGTGGCTGGCCCGTGACCTGTCCGCCGGGCGGTGGGTGGTGCTGCGGGCCCGCCCGACGAGCCGCCCGCGCGTCCCGCCGCCCGACTCGTGGCCGTTGCACCCGCACCTGCTCGCACCCCGGGTGCTCTCCGACGTCCATGGCCGGTCCTGGGTTGTCGTCCCGTTCGTGGCGGGGGAGCGGCTGGACCAGCTGGGTGGGTCCGGCGGCGGCCTCTCGGCGGGGCAGCTGCTCTCGCTCGCGTTGCCGCTCGCCGCGGCGGTCGCTGCGGTGCACTAGGCCGGGCTCCGGCTGCCGGGACTCGCCGCGGCGGACGTGCCCTGGTGGCGGCATCCGGCCGCCCGCTGCTGGACGGCTTCGCGCTGCTGCGCGGGCCGGTTGGCGGCGACCCCGAGGACGACGTCCGGGCGCTGGTCGGGCTGCTCCACGCCCGGCTGTCGGCCGCCGACGGGCCGCTGCACGACCTGCTCGTGTCGGTGACGGCGCAGCCACCCTCGGCGGTGGAGCTGCAGCGTCGGCTGGCCCGGCTCGGCCCGGCCGAGCCGCTGCCGGTCGGCGGCAGTCCCGGCCGCCCCGGTTCGCCCGACCGCTGGTACTGCTGGTGGCGGTGGCCGGCCTGGCGGTTGCGGCCGGGACGGCGTGGGCACGGCTCGCGGCCCCCGGCGCCGCCGCGGTGCTGGCGGCGGTGCCCGCCGAGGTGCCCGCCGAACCCGCTGCGGAGCCGGTGGTCGGGCCGGCCGCGCTGGACTGGACTGCTGTTCTGCGGGCCGCGGACGCGGCCAGGGGACGGGCCTTCGCCGCGGGGGACCCCGGGCCGCTGGCCGTAGCCGACGTCCCGGGGTCGGCGGCCGAGGCCCGGGACCGGCAGGCCGTCGACGCGCTGCGGCGCACCGCGGCCGTGGCGAGGGGCTGGGCCCCGCTCGTGCACGCGGTCGAGGTGCTCAGCGCGGACGCACAGGAGGCGGTGCTGCGGGTGGTCGACGAGCTGCCGCCCTGGGAGCTGGTCGACGGCCCCGGCCGGGTCGTTCAACGCTTCAACGCGCGCGCTCGCAGCGCCTGGCAGGTGGAGCTGTCCTGGGTGGTTGACGCCGGATGGGGAGTAGTCGCCGCGCGACCGGACACCGGGGTCAGCTGACGGTGGCGACCGCGCTGACCAGGTCGGGGTGCCGGTACGTGAAGCCGTCGGCCACCAGCCGGGTCGGCCGTACCCGGATGCTGCCGAGCACCTCCGAGGAGAACTCGCCCAGCACGGTCTTCAGCGCGATCGCCGGGACCGGCAGCAGCGCGGGGCGGTGCAGGGCCACGCCCATGGCCTTGGTGATCTCGGCGTTGGTGGCCGGGTTGGGCGCCGTCAGGTTGACCGGGCCGGCGAGCTCGGAGTCCAGCAGGTGGGTCAGCGCGCGGACCTCGTCCTCGAGGGTGATGTAGCTCCAGTACTGCCGGCCGTTGCCGAGCCGGCCGCCGAGCCCGAGCCGGAACAGCGGCAGCATCCGAGCCCAGGCGCCGCCCGACCTGGCCATCACCAAGCCGCTGCGCGGGTGCACCACCCGGACGCCGGCCGCCCGGGCTGGCTCCGCGGCGGCCTCCCACGCCTCGACCACCTCGGCCAGGAACCCGGTGCCTCGCGGAGCCGTCTCGTCGACGACGCGGTCCCCGGTGTCGCCGTAGAACCCGATCGCGGACGCCGAGACCAGGACGGCGGGGGCTGGGTCGAGCTCGGCGACCGCCCGAGCGATGGTGCCGGTGCCCTGGACCCGGCTGTCCAGGATCACCGCGCGGTAGGCCGTCGTCCACCGGTGGTCGCCCACTCCGGCCCCGGCGAGGTGCACGACGGCCTGGACCCCGGCCAGCCGGCCGAGGTCCACCCTCCCGGCGGCCGGGTCCCAGGTCATCTCGTCCGCGGCGCCGGCTGGCCGCCGGACGAGCCGCAGTACCTGATGCCCCTGGGCGCGCAGGTGGGCGACGAGCGCCGTCCCGATCAGCCCGGAGGCCCCGGTGACGGCGATCCGCAGCGGGCTCACCGGCGCGACCACCGCCTAGACGCTCAGGTCGGCCTCGAAGGAGCCACCCTCGAGCCGGTCCTTGATGGTGGTGAGGAAGCGGGTGGCGTCCGCGCCGTCCACGAGGCGGTGGTCGTAGGTGAGGGCCAGGTAGGCCATCGACCGGACGGCGATGCTCTCGTTGCCGTCCGCGTCGGCGACGACGACGGGGCGCTTGACCACCGCGCCGGTGCCGAGGATGGCGGCCTGCGGCTGGTTGATGATGGGGGTGTCGAACAGCGCGCCGCGGCTGCCGGTGTTGGTGATGGTGAAGGTACCGCCGGACAGCTCGTCCGGGCTGATGGCATTGGTGCGGGTGCGCTCGGCGAGGTCAGCGATGCGGCGGGCCAGCCCGGCGATGTTGAGGTCGCCGGCGTCGCGGATGACCGGCACCAGCAGGCCACGCTCGGTGTCGACGGCGATGCCGAGGTGCTCCGCGTCGTGGTAGGTGATCGTCCCGGCCGCGGTGTCGATGCCGGCGTTGACGCTGGGGTGGGCCTTGAGCGCCTCGACGCTGGCCTTGGCGAAGAACGGCAGGAAGGTGAGCTTGACGCCCTCGCGGTGCTCGAAGTCGGCCTTGGCCCGGTTGCGCAGCGCGGCGATGCGGGTGACGTCTACCTCGACCACCGTGGTCAGCTGCGCGGCGGTGTGCAGCGACTCGACCATCCGCTCGGCGATGATCCGCCGCAGCCGGGACATCTTCTCGGTGCGGCCCCGCAGCGGGGACGCCGCTGCGGCCGGGGCGGCGGCGGCTGCGGTCGGAGCGGGCGCCACGGCGGGCACTGCTGCTGCCGCCGCCCGGCTGGCGGCGGCGGCCCTGGCCGCCTCGGCGGCCGCCAGCACGTCCTGCTTGCGGATGCGTCCGCCCAGCCCGGTGCCGGTGACCGTGGCCAGGTCGACGCCGTGCTCGGCGGCCAGCTTGCGGACCAGCGGGGTCAGGTAGGTCGGCTCGGAGCCTTCGGCCTCGGAGGCTTCCGCCGCGGCGGCCACGGCCGCCGGGACCGGGGCGGGAGCGACCGGCTCGGGGGCGGGGGCCGGGGCTTGGGCGGGTACGGGGGCGGGGGCAGGGGCGGGAGCGGCGGCCGGCACGGCCCCGGCCGTGCCGATGACCCCGAGCTCGGCGCCCACCGGCACCGTCTCGTCCTCGCCGACGGCGATCGACAGCAGCACACCGGATGCCGGGGCCGGGATCTCGGTGTCCACCTTGTCGGTGGAGATCTCCAGCAGCGGCTCGTCCGCCTGGACGGTGTCGCCGACCTGCTTGAGCCAGCGGGTCACGGTGCCCTCGGTCACGCTCTCGCCGAGCTGGGGCAGCACCACGGGGGTACCGCTGGTCGCGGCAGGAGCGGCCGCGGGAACCGGCGCCGCCGCAGCGGCGGGCGCGACGGCGGCAAAGACGGCGACGGGCTCGGGAGCCGGGGAAGGGGTCGGCGCTGGTGCGGGCTCAGCAGCGGCGGCAGCTGCGGCAGCTGCGGCCACGGGTGCCGACGCGCCGGAGCCGTCACCGATGACGGCCAGCTCGCCGCCCACGAGGACGACGTCGTCCTCGTGGGCGACGATCCGCTCGAGGACGCCGGAGGCTGGGGCCGGGATCTCGGTGTCCACCTTGTCGGTGGAGATCTCCAGCAGCGGCTCGTCGGCCTGGACGGTGTCTCCCTCCTGCTTGAGCCAGCGGGTGACCGTGCCCTCGGTCACGCTCTCGCCGAGCTGGGGCATCGTGACAGAGACCGCCATGCGAGTTGACTCCTCGAATCGTCGTCCGTGGTTCGGGTTGGATCAGCATCAGCCGTGCACGTGCAGGGGCTTTCCGGCCAGCGCCAGGTGCGCCTCGCCGAGCGCCTCCGACTGCGTCGGGTGCGGGTGGATCAGGCTGGCGACGTCGTCGGCGTACGCCTCCCAGTTGTAAATCAGCTGGCCCTCGGCCAGCAGCTCGCCGACCCGGGCGCCGACCATGTGGACGCCGACGACCGGGCCGTCGGCCAGGGCCACCAGCTTCACCGCGCCGGCGGTCTTGAGGATCTGGCTCTTGCCGTTGCCGCCGAGGTCGTAGACCAGGGTCTTGACCTTGTCCTCGCCGTAGCGCTCCTTCGCGGTGGCCTCGGTGATCCCCACCGACGCGACCTCCGGGTCGCAGTAGGCGATCCGCGGCACCCCGTCGTAGTCGATCGGGCGCGGGTTGAGCCCGGCGACGTGCTCGGCGACCAGGATGCCCTCCGCGAATCCGACGTGCGCGAGCTGCAGGGTCGGGATGAGGTCGCCGACGGCGTACACGCCGGGAACGCTCGTGCGGCAGAACTCGTCGACGGTGACGAAGCCGCGCTCCATCGCGATGCCGGCCTCCTCGTACCCGAGGCCCTGCGAGCGCGGGCCACGCCCCACCGCGACGAGCAGCAGGTCGGCGTCGAAGGTCTTGCCGTTCTCCAGGGACACCCGCACGCCGGAAGCAGTGTGTTCGACGGCGCTGAACCGGGCGCCAAGCTCGAACGCGATGCCGCGCTTGCGGAACGCCCGCTCGAGCAGCTTGGAGCTGGCCTCCTCCTCGGCCGGCACCAGGTGCGGCAGCGCCTCGACGATGGTGACCTCGGCGCCCAGCGAGCGCCACACGCTGGCGAACTCGACGCCGATCACCCCGCCGCCCAGGACCACGGCCGAGCGGGGCACGTAGTCGAGGCGCAGTGCGTGGTCGCTCGTGATGACCCGGCCGCCGTCGATCTCCAGGCCGGGCAGCGACCGGGCATAGGAGCCGGTGGCCAGCACGACGGTGCGGCCGGTGTAGTCGGTGTCGCCGACGCGGACGGTGGTCGGCGAGACCAGCCGGCCCTCACCCTCGACGTAGGTGACGCCGCGGCTCTTCACCAGTCCCTGCAGGCCCTTGTGCAGCCGGCTGACCACGCCGTCCTTGTAGGCGTGCACGCCGGCCATGTCCACGCCGTCGAAGGTGGCCTTGATGCCGAACTGCTCGCTGTCGCGGGCCGCGTCGGCGATCTCCGCGGCGTGCAGCAGCGCCTTGGTCGGGATGCAGCCGTAGTGCAGGCAGGTGCCGCCGACCTTGTCCTTCTCGATCAGGGCCACCGACAGTCCGAGCTCGGCGGCACGCAGTGCTGTGGCGTAGCCCCCACTGCCGCCACCGAGGATGACGATGTCGAACGTGCTGCCTGTGGGGTCGGCCACGGAGTCTCCTTGCCTGGGTCCGGTCGGCTGTGCTCGGGTCATCCTCGCACCACTCCACCACGGTGCGGCAACTGGAGGACATCTGCCACCGGACCTAGGCTCGGCGGGTGCGCCGACGGGGTCGGCGGGTGCGTTGGAAGGGGTGTGAGGTGCGACTGCTCGGGCGCTGGCGCGGCAAGAGCCGGCCTGGCACGCAGCGACGAGCCGGCTCGGAGGACCGCCGTCACCTCGAGGGGTTCGTGGCCGGTCACACCGGGGTGGAGGCGTTCGTCGAGCCGCAGACGGCGGTCACCGAGACGACCCTGCTGCTGGTGGCCAGCACGGGGGAGTGGACCCGCCGCCGGGTGCCCTCGCCCAAGGTCGCGCACGAGTGGGCCAACGGGCTCGGCGTCCCGTCCTACGACGCGGCGGTCGTCGGGTACCCGCAACGGATGCGGGACTGGAACGCCCGTCACCGCAACCGCTAGCCCCTCCGGAACAGCGCGAACGGGGAGGGTCAGAGTCGGCCGTCGGCGAGGTCCTCGGCCAGCTGCAGCATGGTGCGCACGCCGGCGCCGGTGCCGCCCTTGGGGGTGTAGCCGTACGGCGCCGCCTCGTTGTACGACGGCCCGGCGATGTCGAGGTGCGCCCACCGCCGCCCGTTCGGCACGAACTCGCGCAGGAACGTGCCGGCCGAGAGCATGCCGCCCTTGCGGCCCCAGTCGACGTTGGCGATGTCGGCGACCGTGGAGTCCAGGCCCTTGCGTAGCTCCTCGGGCAGCGGCATCGGCCACATCACCTCGCCGGCCCGCTGCGACGCGTCGTGCACCTGCTTGAGCAGGCTGTCGTTGTTGGACATGATCGCCGAGGTCCGGGTGCCCAGGGCGACGACCTGCGCGCCGGTGAGGGTCGCGATGTCGACGACGACGTCCGGCTCCTCTGCGGCCGCGGCCACGATGGCGTCGGCGAGGATCAGCCGGCCCTCGGCGTCGGTGTTGAGCACCTCCACGGTGCGGCCGCCGAAGATCGAGATGACGTCGGACGGGCGCTGGGCGTTGCCGCCCGGCATGTTCTCCGCCATCGGCGCCCATGCGGTCACGTTGACCACCGCCTTGCTGCGGGCCGCGGCGATGACCGTGGAGATCACGGCGGCGGAGCCGGCCATGTCCGACTTCATCGCCTCCATGCCCTGCGCCGGCTTGATCGAGATGCCGCCGGTGTCGAAGGTGATGCCCTTGCCGACGAGAGCGAGGTGCTTGGTCGCCTTGGGGTGCCGGTAGGAGATGCGGACCAGCCGCGGCGGGTGCGCCGACCCCTGCCCGACGCCGAGGATGCCGCCGTAGCCGCCCTTCTTCAGCGCCTTCTCGTCCAGGACGGTGACCTCGAGGCCGGCCGTCTTGGCAGCGGCGGCCGCGGCGTCGGCGAACAGCTGCGGGTACAACGAGGACGGCGGGGTGTTCACCCAGTCGCGGGTCATCGTGATGGCGTCCGCGACCACCTGAGCGTGCGACAGCGCGGCCTTCGCGGCTCGGTCCGCGGCCGTGTCGGTGGCCAGCACGAACGCCTTGACGGCCGGCTTAGCCTTGGCCGCAGAGACGCCACGGAACCGGTGGAAGCTGTAGGCCCCGAGCAGCGCGCCCTGGGCCACCGCCTCGATCTCGCCGGGGGTCTTGGCCGGCAGGGCGAGCACGACGGTGGAGCGGCCGGCTAGGGACCGGGCGGCGGCGCCCGCCGCCCGCCGCAGCGCCTCCGGCTCGTAGCGGCGGCCGGCCCGGCCCAACCCGGTGGCCACCACCGTGGTGGCAGCGACGCCGGCCGGTGCCGGAACCGTGACGACCTCGTCCGGAGCGCCGGTCGCGCCGAGCTGCGCCCACACCGCGCGCATGCTTCGCAGCGCCCGCGCGACGTCCGCGGTGGCGACTAGGACCGGTCCCGCTTCGTCCTGGGCGAGGCCTACCACCAGGGCGTCACCGGTCAATGTGGAGGCAGCGGTTCCGGACAGCTTGATCGACGGCACGGGGACCCCTATCGGCAGGCGGGAATGATCGCGGCCAGCCTAGTAGCGTTGCGGGCGTGACCGATCTTCGGCGTTCTCCCCTGTACGCGCGCCACCACGACCTCGGCGCGAAGCTGTCCGACTTCGGTGGGTGGGAGATGCCCATCGAGTACCCCGACGGCGGGGTGCTGAAGGAGCACGCCGCGGTGCGGCAGGCCGTCGGCATCTTCGACGTCTCGCACCTGGGCAAGGCCTCGGTGCGGGGGGCGGGAGCGGCCGCTTTCGTCAATGCGTGCCTGAGCAACGACCTGGGTCGCATCGGGGCGGGCCGGGCCCAGTACACGCTGGCCTGCGACGAGTCCGGCGGCGTGGTCGACGACCTCATCGCCTACCTGCGTTCGGACGACGACGTCTTCTTGGTGCCCAACGCCGCGAACACCGCCGAGGTGGTCCGCCGGCTGGTCGCCGCCGCGCCGGCGGGCATCGAGATCACCAACCAGCACGAGGAGTACGGCGTGCTGGCCGTGCAGGGACCGCGTTCGGCCCAGCTGCTGGGCGCGCTGGGCCTGCCGACCGACATGTCCTACATGGCCTTCGCGGACGCGCAGTGGCAGGGCCGCCCGGTCATCGTGTGCCGGACCGGGTACACCGGGGAGCACGGCTACGAGCTGCTGCCGCGGTGGGACGACTCGGCCCCGCTGTGGGACGCGCTGCTCGAGGCCGGCGCGCCGCTGGGTGTGCGCCCGTGCGGGCTGGGTGCGCGGGACACGCTGCGTACCGAGATGGGCTACCCGCTGCACGGGCAGGACCTGTCGCTGCAGATCAGCCCGGTGCAGGCGAGGTCGGGGTGGGCGGTCGGCTGGTCGAAGCTGGAGTTCTGGGGGCGTGAGGCGCTGCTGGCCGAGCGGGCCGCCGGGGCCAGCCGGCTGCTGTGGGGGCTGCTGTCCCTCGACCGCGGCATCCCGCGCCCGCACATGACCGTCGCGTCGGCGTCCGGCGAGCCGCTGGGCGAGGTGACCAGCGGCACGTTCTCACCGACCCTGCGTCAGGGCATCGGCCTCGCGCTGCTGAACCGTGGCGTCGAGGAGGGCACCGAGGTCGTCGTCGACGTCCGAGGCCGTCCCTCGACCATGCGGGTGGTCAAGCCGCCGTTCGTGCAGCCGTCCACGACTACCTGACGCGTTCTTTGGACTTCGAATGCACGGCGCCGCGACAATCGCCGCACCCGCCAGCCTCCGGGCATCACCCGCTGACCCTCAGGGACGTCCATGGACCACCCGTCCGTCGAAGACCTGCAAAAGGTGCCGCTGCTCGCCGACCGGTCGGACGCCGAGCGCAGGGGGCTTGCGGAGCTCTTCGACATCATGGAGTACGGCGCCGGACGCACCCTGGTCGGCGAAGGTCGAGCCGGGTACGCCTTCTACGCCATTAACCGTGGTCGGGTGGCGGTCACGCACGAGGGTGAGCAGCTGAGGGAGCTCGGTCCCGGCGACTTCTTCGGCGAGATCGCCATTCTCGGCAAGCGGCGGCGGACAGCGACCGTCACCGCCACCGAGCCGGTGGTGGTCTGGGTTCTCCTCGGCTCGGCCGTCGAGGAGCTGCAGTCCAGTCGGCCGGAGGTGGCGGCGGCGCTGCAGGATGCGATGCGCCATCGGCTCGAGGCGGGCTGAGGAACGCCGGGCAGGCCAAGGGGCGACCACCGGCTCGAGGCGGGCTGAGGAACGCCGGGCAGGCCAAGGGGCGACCACCCGGACGTGCCTGTGGTGCGGCCGCCCCTTGGACGACTCGGTTGCAGCGACCGGGTCAGGAGCTGCGGTTCGGCACCGCCCACGTGGTCCGCCCATCATCCTGGGTGACCTTCAAGTAGCGACCGATGATGCGAACCTTCGCGCGGCGGGACACGGGACCGACCCTTCACTGAGCAGAAATGTCTTCTGTATCAACCATAGTGAGCGACCGGACCTTCCCGATGTGGACGTGGCGCGGATCACCTGTGGGCTCGGTCACTCCCAGCCGTTGCGACGGCGCGGTCGTCGTTGCGGGCGTCGTCCTCCGTGAGGGTCACCCAAAGGATCGGGATGACGGTGAGGCCGGCAGCGAGCGCGACCAGGGGCAGGTTCAGCAGGATCCAGTTCATGGCGTGGCCCTTCGGTTGAGGGGTGACCGGCGAGCTTTTCCCGCCTGCACCAAGGAAAGGCCGGCGGAGTAAGAGGATCATGAGTCGGGCCTCAACGGCGGACTAAGGCACCGCCAAGGTGCGGGAAGAGCTCGGCTGAGTCAGCGCAGCTGGAACAGCTCGCCCGCTCGGTTCCGGTACGCGGGGCACACCAGGTTGTGGTCCAGCCGATCGTGCGAAGTGTCCTGGACCCACTGCACGAGCGCGGGGGACGACCCGGCCAGCTCGCTGGAGCAGGCCGCCGCCGCCTGCGCCGCGCTGCCCGGACCGATGGCGTACCAGACCGGTAGGCCGGGGCTCCAGGAACCGGCGATCTCCTCCCACATCTGTGGCGTGGAGTAGATCCCGACCCGCACGCCGAGCTCCTGCAGCCGGGCGGCCATCGCGTCCAGGACGGTTGCGTTCTCCTGGGTGGTGCCGGCCCAGGTGTTCTCAGTCTCGACGTCCAGCCACCACGCCGTCGTCCCGCTGGGGGACTGGGCCCGTTCCCTGGCCACGGCGTCGTCGACGACCGCCCGGCCGTAGGCGACCGGGTCGCCGACCCCGGGGTAGCCGGTGTTGACGTAGACCGCGCGGCCCTGCTTGTTGGCCGCCCAGCGCAGCTGGGTCCCTACGCACTGGTTCGTGGACATCGGTCGGCCGCCGGTGACGCCGACGATCGCGAACCCGCCGTCGGTGGGGAGGGTGCGGCCGCACTGCGGGTGCGACACGTCGTAGCCGACGGTCGTGACCGTGGCGGCCGGCGCGGGGTGGGGTGAGCGCAGCGGCGGGGCCGCGGGCAGCAGCGGCGGGGGGATGGCCATCGTGAGCGGTGGCTGCTGGGCCTTCGAGGTAAGCGCGAGGACCGCGCCGCCGGCGAGCAGCACGAGGAACAGGCCAACGCCCACGAGCGCTGACCGGCCCCTGCCTCGCGGCCGGCTCATGCCGGCCCGGTCGCTGCGCTCAGGTCAACCGGCTCCAGGTCGGCCAAGACGGCGATGGCGGCCTGGACGACGGGCAGCGCGAGCAGGGCACCCGTCCCCGTGCCGAGCCGGATCCCGAAGTCCAGAACCGGCTCCAGCTGCAGCCGCTCGAGGGCTCGCTCGTGCGCGGGGTCGGGTGACCGGTGCCCCGCCAGCCACCAGCCCCTGGACCGGAACGAGATCCGGTGCGCCAGCAGCGCGGCCGCGGTGCTGACCACGCCGTCCAGCAGCACCGGCGTGCGCCGCAGCGCGGCCTGCACGAGGAACCCGGTGGTCGCGGCCAGGTCGACGCCGCCCGCCTCCGCCAGCAGACCGATCGGGTCGGGGAGCAGCTCGCGACCACGCCGGGCGGAGTCCCGCACGGCCGCGCACTTGATCATCCAGGTCCGGTCGTCGATGCCGCTGCCCCGGCCGACCATCGGGGCGACGTCGGAGCCGGTGAGCAGCGCCGTGAGTGTCGCCGCCGGCGTCGTGGCCCCCACCCCGAGGTCGGCGGCGACCAGCAGGTCCGCACCAGCGTCGACTTCCTCGTCGACGATCGCCATCCCGGCGCGCAAGGCTCGGTCGGCCTCGTCGCGGGACAGGGCCGGACCTACGGCGAGGTCGTCGCTGCCGCGGCGCACCTTGTGGCCGATGACCGGGAGGTCCTCGAGGTCGGCGTCCACAGCCAGGTCGACGACCCGGACGGAGGCCCCCGCGCGGGCGGCGAGCACGTTCACCAGACCGCCGCCAGCGACGATCGAGCGGACTAGTCGGGCGGTGGTCTCGGGCGGGTTGGCCGACACGCCTCGGCGGGCCACGCCGTGGTCGGCGGCCAGCACCACGACCCTCGGGCGGGCGAACGGACGCGGCGGGCAGCTGCCCTGCACGGTCGCCGCCCAGGCCGCGACCTCCTCCAGCCGGCCGAACGCCCCGGCCGGACGGAGCAGCCGCGCCTGGCGGTCCCGGGCCTGCTGGGCGAGCGTCTGGTCGGCGGACTCGACCCGCTGGGCCAGTTCGTCCAGGTCGACCTCGCTCACCGCTCTCCCTCCAGCCGTGCCGGCACGAACACCACCGGGTCACCGAACGCCGCCCGGCGAGACGCCCTGCGCAGGGCCCGGAGCAGCGGTCCCGAGGTGACCGCGAGCAGGGCCATGTTGCCGATCGCCCTGGGGATGTCGAAGCCCAGGGATGTCACCAGACAGTAGGCCAGGAACCGGCCGAGGTTCGCGACGAGCGGGTCCCCGGGGACGAACGAGACGGACGACGACAGGCCGGTGGTGAACGGCCAGGACCACAGGTTGAGCAGGAAGCCGTAGGCGATCCCGCTGGCCGCTCCGTAGCCGACCAGCAGCCAGGTCTCGGCCCGACCGCGCAGCGGCGGCAGCAGCCCCGCCCCCAGGCCGACCCAGGCGGCCCCGAGCATCTGGAACGGCAGCCACGGGCCGACCCCTCCCGTGAGCAGCGCGGAGGCGAACGTCGTGACCATCCCGAGCACGAAGCCGAAGCCGGGACCCAGCGCCCGGCCACCCAAGATGAGCAGCACGAACATCGGCTGGAACCCGGTCACCCCGCCGCCGAGCGGCCGCAGCACCGCCCCGACCGCGGCCAGCACGCCGAGCAGTGCCACCGCCTTGGCGTCGATCCCGCCGTCGGACACCTCGGCCAGGACGACGACGAGCAGCAGCGGCAGCAGCACGGCGAACAGCCAGGGGGCGTCCCCGGAGTGGCCCAGTCCGCTGTGCGCCGCCGCGAACAGCGGCCAGCCGAAGGCGACCAGCCCGACCACGCTGACCAGGGCCAGAGCGAGGGTGCTGCGCCCGCGCAGCCGGATCGCGCTCACCCGGCGACCTCCAGGGCGGCGGCGACCTCGCTGACGGTCAGCCACGGCTCGGGGGCCAGCACCTTGGCCACCTGGGGGGCGAACGCCGGCGAGGCCACGAGCACCTCGGCGGTGGGACCGTCGGCGACGATCTCGCCCTCGGCCATGACCACGGTGCGGGTCGCCACCTCGGCCACCAGCTCGACGTCGTGGGTGGCCATCACCACGGCGTGCCCCTGGGCGGCCAGCGACCGCAGCACGCCGACCAGCCGGGCCTTGGCGGTGTAATCCAGCCCGCGGGTGGGCTCGTCCAGCAGCAGCAGCGGCGGCTCGGCGACCAGGACGAGGGCCAGCACCAGGGCCAGCCGCTGGCCCTCGGACAGGTCCCGCGGGTGGGTGGCGCTGTCGATGCCGGGGGCCAGCCGGTCGAGCAGGGTGCGGGTGGCCCCCGCGGCAGCCCGGCTGTCCCGGTCGGACGCCGAGCACTCCGCGGCCACCGTCTCGGCCGTGAGCAGGTCGGCCGGCTCCTGCGGGACCAGCCCGGCGTGGCGCAGCAGGTCGCGCGCGGCCAGCTGGGCCGGGTCGGCGCCCGCGACCCGCACCACCCCTGCGCTGGGCACGGTGAGCCCTACGAGGGCGTTGAGCAGTGTCGACTTGCCGGCCCCGTTGCGGCCCATGACGGCCACGACCTCCCCGGCCGTGACGGCGAGGGAGGCCCCGCGCAGCGCGACCACGTCGCCGTACCGGACTACCAGGTCGCGGGCCGCGGCCGCCGGGGGCCCGTCCGCGGGGTGGACCGCGCGCAGCGGCGCCCGGCCGACCAGCCGCTCCCGCAGCGGCCCGGCAGCCCGGCGGGCGTCGCGCACCGACAGGGGCAACGGGTGCCAGCCGGCCAGCCGGCCGAGCTCGACGACGGGCGGCGCGACGACGGACTGGGCCAGCACCCCGGCCGGGTTCCCGGACACCACCGGCAGCCCCACGCCGTCCAGCCGGACCACCCGGTCGGCGTACTGGACCACCCGCTCGAGCCGGTGCTCGGCCAGCAGCACGGTGAGGCCGAGGTCGTGGACCAGCCGCTGGAGGGCGGCCAGGACCTCCTCGGCCGCGGCCGGGTCCAAGGCGGAGGTCGGCTCGTCGAGCACCAGCATCTGCGGGTGCGTCGTGAGCACCGACCCGATGGCCACCCGCTGCCGCTGGCCGCCGGACAGGGTCCGCAGCGGGCGGTCCCGCAACTCGGCCAGGCCGAGCAGGTCCAGGGTCTCCTCGACCCGCTTGCGCATGACCTGGGGGGTCAGCCCCAGCGACTCCATGCCGTAGGCGAGCTCGTCCTCGACGACGTCGGTGACAAACCCGGCGAGCGGGTCCTGGCCGACGACGCCCACGACGTCGGCGAGCTCCCGCGGCGGGTGGGTGCGGGTGTCCCGCCCGGCGACCGTGACCCGGCCGAGCAGGGTGCCCCCGCTGAAGTGCGGGACCAGCCCGTTGACGCAGCGCAGCAGGGTCGACTTGCCCACGCCGGTCGGGCCGACCACGAGCGCGAGCTCACCCTCGGGGACGTGCAGGTCCACGTCGGCCAGCACCGGGCAGTCGAGCCCGCCGTAGGTCACGGTCACCTGCTCGAAGCGGATCACGCTGGCACCCTCTCCGAGGACGGCACCCGAGCCGGAGCGGATCGCCGGGCGGTGGGCACCGGTGGCGCGGCCCACGCGGGGACCAGAGCGAGCAGGACGCCGACCAGCGGCAGCAGCGGCAGCCCCGGCCACGCCGGTGGGGACACCGGGGCGGCCAGCGCCATCGGGTCGGCTGCGACCGCGGCCAGGAACGTGACGGCGGTGCCGACCCCGGCGGCGGTGACCAGCCACTCCGGCAGCGCCCACGGGTCGGGGCGGTAGCGGCTGCGGCCCACCCGCCGACCGCCCAGGGCGAACCCGGCGACCGCGGCGGCCATCCCGACGAGCAGCAGCGGCCAGCCGAGCAGCGGCAGGCCGGCCAGCTGCGGGCTGCCGCCGTCCAGCAGCCCGAAGCTGCCGAGGGCGGCACCGGTGAGGCCGAGCAGGACCAGTGCCCCGGTCAGCCGTCGGGTCGCGCGCGGCACACCCGCCGTCCGGCCGTAGCCGCGGCTGTCCATGGCCGCGGCCAGCTGCAGGGAGCGGTCCAGCGAGGACTCCAGCAGCGGCAGCGCCACGCCGACGACGCTGCGCAGGCCGCGGTCCGGGCGGCCGCGCAGCCGACGGGCCTGGCGCAGCCGGCCGGATTCGACGACCAGCTGCGGCGCCAGGGTCATGGCCACCACGACCGCCACGCCCACCTCGTACAGCGCCCCGGGGACCACCCGCAGCAGCCGGCTGGGGTTGGCCAACGAGTTGGCGGCCCCCACACAGGCCAGGATGGTGGCCAGCCGCAGCCCCTCGTAGGCCGCGGCCAGCAGGTCCTCGACGGTGACCGGGCCGCCCAGGCTCACCCCGGCCGCCCACGACGGCAGCGGCAGCTCCGGCAGGGTGACCAGCACGTGCCCGGCCCCGGTCGACCCGAACAGCACCTGCAGGGCCACCCGCAGCGCGATGACGATCAGCCCCAGCCGCAGGAACGCGGCGTACGACCGGGACCACGGCGCCGGGGTGCGTCGGGCCGCCACTACGTAGCCGGCCGCCGCGACCAGCAGGAGCAGCAGCACCGGGTTGGTGGTCCGGCTGGCCGCGGTGGCCAGCCCGATCGCCCACAGCCACCACGCGCCGGGGTGCAGCGGTCGGGGCAGGAACGCCGTCCGCAGGCCGGTCACGGAGACCGCCGCGCGCGCCGCAACCCGGCCACGGCCAGGCCGACGACGAGGAGCACGCCGGCCGCGGTGCCGAGCGGCAGCCCGCCGCCGGACGAGCCGCCGGTGTCCGGGGGGAGCCCACCCGGACCCAGGGCGACGACGCTCGGCTGGGCTGACCGGGTCGCGACCCCTGGATCCGGGGCGGCCGTCGGGGTCGTGGTGGCCGTGGGCTGGGTCGTGGGCTGGGCCGTGGGCTGGGCCGCGGGCGTGGCCAGGACCGGTGTGGCCTCGGTCGCCCGGCCGGTGGGGCTCGGGGCCGCGGTCGGCCGCGAGGTCGTTCGCGGGGGTGCGGCGGTGGGTGAGGGGGACGCCGGCTCGACCGGGGCCCCGCACTCACCGACCGGGTACCCGGCGATCGAGCAGATCAGGCCGGCCTGCGCGGCGAAGGCGGAGTAGGCCGACAGGACCTGGTAGCCGTTCGCGGTCGTGGGCACGACGGCGCAGAAGGTGTCGATGCCCCGCGGTGGGACCTGGCCGGGCGGCCGGGACTCGATGGTGCCGAAGTCGACGATGAGCGCCACGCGCTTGCGGTCGGCCACGGCCGGTGTCGTGTCACAGATCGTCGCGAAACTCGGCGCCGCGCGGGGCGGCGTGCTTGACCCGGTGGCCACGCTGACCTCGAACCGCCAGCCCTCGACGGCGCCGTCCGCGGGCCGGGCGGCCGGGCCGTAGCTGGAGAACGTCCAGCTGCTGCCCTGGCCGTGCCAGTAGGTCCAGTACCGGTAGGAGGTGGCGGCGGCGGGCGCGGCTGACGCCACGGTGGCGGCGAGCACCGTCACCGTGGCAGCCAGGAGCACCCGCAGCCTCACGCCCGCGGCCTCCGGCCGGTGAGCCGGACCAGGCCGAGCCCGGCCAGCAGGAGCAGCACGCCCAGGGCAGCCGTCCAGCCGGCCG
>DATCDE010000104.1 GCA_036510875.1 Actinomycetes bacterium | reverse complement strand
TCGATCGGCCTGCAGTACGGCGTGCCGCTGGAGACCTTCGTCACCAAGTTCACCAACCTGCGGTTCGAGCCGGCCGGCATGACCGACGACCCGGACGTCCGGATGGCTCAGTCGATCATGGACTACATCTTCCGGCGGCTGGCCTTGGACTACCTGCCCTTCGACGAGCGGTCGGCCCTCGGCATCTATACCGCGGAGGAGCGCACCCGGGCCCTGGACACCGGCTCCTACGAGCCGCTGGACGTGGGGGACGAGGACCTCGAGTCGCTGGCCCAGTCCGCTCCGGTGGCGCCGGTGGTCGAGTCAGCCGCGCCCACGACGCACCACTCGGTGGCCGAGCCGGCCCCGGCCGGTGTGCACTCCTCGGCCGAGCTGATGGAGAAGTTCACCGGGACGGCGGCCGACGCGCCGATGTGCTTCACCTGTGGCACCAAGATGCGCCCGGCCGGCAGCTGCTACGTCTGCGAGGGGTGCGGCGCAACCAGCGGCTGCAGCTGATGTAGTCGATCAAACAATGTCCTGCGGGGCCGCGTCACCGATGACATTGTTTTGGTCACGAATGACATTGTTTTGGTCAGCATGACATTGCGTGCGTCGGTCAGGAGGCCTGGGTCATAGCCCGGGCCTCCTGGCTGTCGAGGCGCCAGGGACCCAGCGAGGGCAGGGAGCAGCTCCTCTGCAACCGCTGCCCGTGTCGAAGTCAGAGTCGGTCACCCGTGTGGGGTTGCCTCGAAGTCGGAGAGCCCGGCTAGGTTGATAGCCACAGGTCGAGGTGCCCATGGTAGGGGAGCGGTGAACGACGAAGACATCGTGGACGGTCGAAGGCCGGGAGGTGCCAACACCAGCCACACCATTGCGATCGAGCTCTTGAAGCGGCTTCTGGCTGCTGTCCCTCTAGAGGCTCCGAGAGAGGCGTACCTAAGAGCAGCGATCGAAGCCAACGTCCTTGGGCGAGCCACGGTCGAGGGGCGACGGCGCGCAGTCCGCTACCTGCGCGAGCTCTACCTGCTGGACCCGTCGCGAATCTTGTTCCGTGCGCTGCGCGACCTTTGGGACGAAGACCCAGAGGCGCAGGCCCAGCTTGCAGGGCTGTGTGCCTTTGCGCGTGATTCTGTCTTCCGTGCCTCAGCTCCCGCCGTACTGGACGCACCCCCTGGAGAGTTGGTCAACTCCGCTGATCTGACTGCTTCCGTGCAGAAGGCGTTCCCCGATACGTACAACCAGGCGACCGCCGCCAAGATAGGCCGAAACGCTGCCTCGTCCTGGACCCAGACCGGCCACCTTGAGGGACGCGTCACGAAGTTGCGTCAGATCCTCGAAGCTAGACCAGCGAGCACCGCATACGCCTTGCTGCTCGGACACCTGCAGGGCGGTCGAGGTCAGGCTGCCTTCAACACTTCGTGGACGGGTTTCCTGGACCTCAGCCCGTTTGAAGCGGAGTCCCAGGCTGACCGAGCCGGTCAGCGCGGTTACCTCGAGCTCAAGAACGCCGGGGGGGTGGTCGAAGTCGGATTCCGACACCTGCTCCGACCGATCGACACGGGGGACCGGTCATGAGCCAGATCGACAGACTCATCTCCGCCTTCGAGCGGTTCGTTGACCTGCCTTGGGATGGCTTCGTCGCCCCGCCCCAGCGGGTCTGGATGATCGTCTACTCGCCGATGGACGAACGCAGGTTGCGAGCTCGCGTGGTCCAGTTCGAGACCGCTACCAAGGGTGCTGGTCACAGCTGGAAGCTCGTCGATGTCGCCGACGCCTTCGGTCGCTGGATCGGGCAGCACCCGTACCGCGAGACTAAGTCCCAGGCCGACTGGGTTCGTGACCGGCTATAGAAGAGCGGCTGTCCGCTTGAGCTGCGGGTGGCCCACGGACATCCGGCATGCCGGCAGCAGCAGACTTGCGAGACGGTGGCAGCAGTCGGATGGTTGACAGGGTTGACGCGCGGGGTACATTTGCGGTTGACAGGGTTGGCATGAGGGGAGTCCGGATGCCATCGCAGCGAGCCGGCGTGGTCGCCACGCGAGCGCGGACCCGGCCGACGGTGGCCGACGACCCGGTCGCCCGACTGACGGCCGCGCTGCCGACCCTGCCGCGCAGCCACGTCAGCCTGATGGCGGAGATGCTGCGCGAGCTCACCCGGCGCGACCCGGAGGGGACCGTGCTCGAGCGCAGCGACGACCTGCAGCGGCTCGCCGAGCAGGCGGCCGACCGCATCGTCGATGCGGCTGATGTCTGGGTCGAGCACCTCGGCGAGTTCTACGACACCTCCGGGGTGGCCGAGCTGCTGGCCCCGGCCGGCGAGAGGATCAGCCGGCAGGCGGTCCACAAGCGCAAGGGGCTGCTGGCGCTGACGACTGGGGACGGCAAGACCGTGTACCCGGCGTTCCAGTTCCGCGCTCGGCGCCCGGCGCCCGGGCTGGCCGAGGTGCTGGCCCTGCTGCCCGAACGGCTGGTGTCCGCGTGGACGGTCGCGTCGTGGCTGCGCACTCCGGATGTCGACCTGGACGGCCAGGCGCCGATCGACGTGCTGTTCGAGTCCGGCCCGGAGGGCCGCGTCGCGGTGAGCACCGCCGCCCGGGACTGGGCCGCCGCCCTCAGCCGATGAGCCTGGGACCGCCGCCGGCCGACCTGACGGGGTTCCCCCTCCGACCACCGAGGCGCGCCCCGCGGACGCTGTACCGGCTGTACTGGCATCGCAACCGCGCGGGCGCGCTGAACTCGGCCTGGAACTTCACCAGCGACCCTCCGGGGGCCAACCGCTTCGACCTGCCGGCCCCCGCCGGCACCTGCTACTGGTCGGACGTCGCCTACGGCGCGTTCGTGGAGGTCTTCCGCGGGCTGCGGGTGATCGACCCGTCGGACGTCGACCGGCGCCGGTTGTTCGTCGCCACCCCGCCGGGCCTGCGTCTGGCCGACACCACGGCCCCGCGTGCCTGCTCCTTCGGCGTCACCGTCGAGCTGCCCGCCATCACGCCGTACGACCTGCCGCAGCAGTGGGCGACACGGCTGGCCAGTCTAGGCGTGGACGGGCTGGTCGCGCTGTGCCGGCACGACCCCAGCGGGAACGCCCGCACCGTTGCGATCTTCGGGCGGGCCGGCACGCCCGCCCGCCGCGCCCGGCGGCGAGTCCGGCGCACCCGGATGGACCGCGACCCGACGCTGACGGCGGACCTGCGCCGGCTCGGCGTGCGGACGGTCCCCATCCCGTTCAGCGTGCCGACCGTGCGACCGTAGCGCCGCTGAACCCCCTGCTGTCGGGGCCAGGCAGGTACCGAACTGACACCACTACGGCCGGAACAGCGCGACGTGGCGCCAGGTCGCTGAGGTGGAAGACCGGACGTGCCGATAGTGGGCTTCAATCGGCTGTCGGTGTCATAGGCGGTGGACGGCTTCGAAGGCTAGCCAGAACA
>DATCDE010000103.1 GCA_036510875.1 Actinomycetes bacterium | reverse complement strand
GGCTGGACCAAGTCCCTCATCAGTGTGGTGGCAGCGGAATCCTCTTGAGAGTGTGCCGTCGGGTCTCCCAAGGGCGGAGGCTCGCTGCCACGACTCGTCCCGGCAGTGCTGCGCCGTAGAAGATCAGCGGGAGCGGGGCTGGGAGAAGAGGACGCACTCGCGCTGTGCTGCGCCCAACGGTGGCGGAGCCCCGGCCGACCACCGAGCGCCTCCCCCACACCACCTCGCCAGGTGGTCGGCGGGCTCCGATCTGGGAGCCTGGGACCGAGCGTGTCAGGGGCGGTATCAGGCGAACGACGGAGCCGCGAACAGTCGACGTCCAGCACGTGTCGCCTCACTCAGCGGCGGACCCAGACACGGGGCGAGGCCCCCTTCCGCGCCCACGGGGGTAGGCAAACCCTGGCTCGCAGCGGAGAGGCTACTCGCGCTGTCCCCTCCACGGGGGACACGGCTTGGAGTGCGCCGTCAGCGGGCTTCAGAGCACTTGCAGGGACGTTCGCCCCTTCCGGCGGGCAAGGCGCGGGCCGATGGTGCAACAAGACGGCGGCCAAGGGGGTGCGTCGATCGTGATCTACGTATTGCTGACGTTGTACGTCCTATGGGTGGCCTCGTGAGTGGTGGCCTTGTGCGGTTCTGGGACCGGGGGCGTCCGGTCCAGTGGCCGCTATTCCCATGGGCGAATTGGGGGGAGCATTCACCTCATCACCATCATCGCCTCGCACACCGCTAGCAGTTCGGGGTTCGCTGTCGCGTCCGGTGGAGTCCGCAACGGACTCTCGCCAGAGGCGTCTTCGTACAGGGGAATGCCATGAGCGATCTTGACTCGCCACAGGCACCACCGGGCTGGTACTCGCACGGGGACGGTCGTCAGTACGGGGACGGCGCGCACTGGCTCAGAGAGGTTCAAACAGGTGCGGCATGCAGGAGGTCCCCCCTCAGCCCGTTGGGAACGTAAACGTCTGGCAGCCACCCGCGCCAACGAACGGTGGCGTGACCGCCGCCGGAGCGGTCGATGAGCCGACCCTCCCGCCGCCCCCGCCGAGCCCTGCGTACGGGTACGCGCCACAGCCGTACCCGCCGGTGTACGGCTACGCCGCGCCGCCGCCGTACCCCTACGCGCAGCCCCAGCAGCGCAGGTACAACGGCTTCGCGATCTCATCGTGTGTGCTGAGACTGATCTGGATCTACGGGATCGGCTCGATCCTGGCGCTGGTGTTCGGCTGCATCGCCCGACGGCAGATCCGAGACACAGGCGACAACGGTGGCGGGCTGGCCATCGCGGGGATCGTGCTGGGCTGGCTCGGAGCGGCTTTCATGGTGCTCGCGATCATCGGGTTGGCCTTGTCCAGCAGCACCCCGTCCTACGGTCTTTGATGCGCCTACTCGAGCGAGGGACCTGCCGGGTCTGCAGCGCGCGCCGTGACGGGATCTGCGAAGGACGGACCGGAAGTGCAAGAGCAAGCCAACTGCCCGGGTTGGCCGCTTCCGGGAGTCAGCGGTCAGTCAGGACCGGAGCCTCTGGCGAGACCGGTGTCGGACGGAGACTCTGGAATCGAGCGAAGCGGCCTTCTGTCAGGAGGTGGGGTCAATGACCACTCAGAGTCCGATCCGCCCGGCGAACGATCAACTGGTGCAGGATTCTGGACCGCCGCCTCCGCCCAAGTGGCGAGAACGGCTGGGTCGCATTGTGTCGTCGATCGGCGACTTCGTTGTGGCCATGCGAGACGCGGAAGCGCGGACCATGCCCAGGTCGGGGAAGATCCCTCCGTTTCCGCGCAGTTGATCGCCCCCGACACTTGCGCAGAGTGCGGGTCCCTGAAGTTGTGCCACTGGCGCTCACGCTAGGAGAGCCGGGGCACGACGACGCACCGCTCGTTTAGCGGTGTCTCCGTCGCCTCCGAGATCCCGACCAAGGCGCTCACCTCGCTATGGGCGGTGAGGTCGGCCAACGTCTGTTCCACCAGTTGACGGTCGGCCTGTTCCTTGAGCCTGCTGCGAGCGGCCCGATGCAACGGGGTCAGCGCCTCCACAGGGGCACCGGCGTCGTTCAACACCTGGTGCACACGTGCCCAGGACATCCCAAGGCCCCGGCCGATATGTGCGAGGGTCTCTCCGGAGACGTATCGGTCGACCCGTGGCCGTGTCAACTCGATTTGGCCCCGCTGTGACGGTTTGAAGTGGCCCCACCTTGTTGTCGTTGGGTGCGGGCGTGGGCGAGTCGGTAGC
>DATCDE010000102.1 GCA_036510875.1 Actinomycetes bacterium | reverse complement strand
CGGCGGCGCCATCAGCGCTGAGGTAGGACGCGACACCCTTGTAAGCGCAAACCGTGTGATTCTCGGAGGGCGTGAGCAGGTCCATCCGGGCGTCTGTTGTCGCGCGGCAAGTACCACCGCACCGGCAGCGAGGTCTCAATGAGCATCATCGGCCGGGAAGACTCAGCCACGGTGACCCCACCGACCTCGACGCGCACGCTTCGGTTGCTGCGCAGCACGTCGATCCGCTTGAAGGGTCGTGGGGGTGGCCCATGACCGGCTCGTCCTCCTCCAGCCACTCGAACGGGTCCCAGTGCAGCATCACTCGGCCACCGAGTTCCGGCTCGTCGGGCCGGAAGGCCACCTCACCATGACCCTCCAGATGAAGCGACCGGCCGGGCACGGTGTGCCATTCGTTGTGGTGGGGCGGCAGCACCGGCGCCCGCAGTTCGGGCACCGGAAGCGGATCGTGCTCGGTCAGGTTCACATGGAGATCGCCGGGCGGGGCGGCATACCAGGGGACGACTCGGCGAGGCTCGTAGACCAGCAGCGCATCCCTGGTATCGAGCACCGTCTGCCCATCGAGGAGCGCACGGAGTCGCTTCGGGGTCGCGGCGTAGCGGAGCTGGGTAAGACCGCGGAACCACTGCTGCTCGAGATCGATGGCCATGCTTCAGTTTGGGCGCCTTTCGACGGGTCCACAATCGGGTAGCCCTCACGAGCAGCCGTCTGCGACCATCCAGCTCATGAGGTGGTCATACCTGACTCGCTGAACCTATGGCGAGGATGTGAGCGAGGTTGAGCGGCCGAAGGTGGGGCGAACTCACACCCTTGGAGCCAGCGTCACTTCGCAATAATGGAGGTCCAGATATCGCAAGGTGAAGGAGCACCTTTCAGGCGAGTGACAGTGCCGGGTTCTATCCGCGCATCCAGGTTGAATCCCGAAGCCTCAGTGTTAGCTACGTTTGCGCGCTGTAAAGAGGACGTACTCCCACTCCATCACTGTTCTTCCTTCGCCCCGGTCGTGGCGCTGCGCGAGATTGGCGAGGTCGCGGTCCAGGGCAGCCACCCGGTGGGGTTCCCCGGCGAGTCCTCGGTAGGCGGCGATGGTCGGGCCATAGTTGGTCTTGAAGTAGTCGCGGAACGCATCGGGTGCATCGAACTGGTCGACCGTGACCGTCTGGCGGCGTGCAACAACATCGGTGATCTGTGCCCCGAACAGTCCGCGCACGTGATCCTCGCTGCCCCACAGCGGAGGAGGTTGCGCGCCAGGCAGGGGCGGCGGCGTATACGCCTTCATCGTTGCGAACATCTGGCCGATGAACCCCTCCGGGGTCCAGTTGATCAGGCCGATTGTGCCACCCGGGCGGCATACCCGAAGCAGTTCCTGGGCGCTGGCTTGGTGGTGGGGCGCGAACATTACCCCGACACAGGACAGGACCGTGTCGAACTCGCCATCGGCATACGGCAAGGCCTCGACGTCGGCCTCGTGCCACTCGAGCTGAGCACCACGCTTCGCGGCCAGGACCTGCCCCGCCTCTAACAGTTCGGGAGTCAGGTCGCAGGCAACCACGCTCGCCCCGGCCAGCGCTGCGGGAATGGCGGCATTCCCCGACCCGGCGGCCACGTCCAATACCCGGTCACCGCGTCCCACCCGGGTTGCTTCCACCAGGGTCGCTCCCAGTTCCGGAATGATCTCAGCGGCAACTGCGGGGTAGTCGCCCAAGGCCCACATGGCGCGATGCTTGGCCTTCAGGGCCTGGTCGGCGCCTGTCGCCTGGAGCTGTTCGGTCATCTCAGTCATCTTTCGTTCTCCTCGATCGTCGACCAGGAGCGGCTTTCCGCTCACCGTTGTGGTCTTACGATCAAAACTAGGAAACGAACCGGGTCGCTTCCTAGTACGAGATCTGTACTGGCACCTCGGCTGGGGTCTAGCCTGCACGGATGAGCGCCTCGTACCACCAGTTCTGTCCGGTTTCCAAGGCGATGGAGCTGCTCGACGAACGCTGGACGATGCTCGTCGTCCGCGAGTTGGTGAGCGGGTCTGAGCACTTCAACGAGCTGCGCCGCGGGTTGCCGCGGATGTCTCCCACGCTGTTGTCCAGAAGGCTGCACCTACTGGTCCGCGCCGGCGTCGTGGACAGGCAGGTGGAGGGCAACGATGTGCGATACGTCCTGACCCAGGCCGGCCACGAGCTGCGTCCGGTGGTCGAGGCGCTCGGCGCCTGGGGTATCCGCTGGATCGGAGAGCTCGGCGACGGGGATCTGGACCCAAAGCTGCTGATGTGGGACATGCATCGCCACATCGACAAGGACGCCATCCCGGACGGCCGGACGGTAGTCCAGTTCCGGTTCCCGGACGCGCCATCGGATGCCCGCGACTGGTGGCTGGTGATCACCCGCGGCGAAGTCGACGTGTGTGACGTGGACCCGGGGCACGCCGTGGCCGTGACGGTCACCGCCAGCCTGCGCAGCATGGTCAACCTCTGGCGCGGCGACCTGAGCTGGTCCAATGCACTACGCACCGGGTCGGTGCAGGTACACGGCCCCGAGGGGCTGCGTCGCGCAGTGCCTGGCTGGTTCACCCTCTCCAGCTTCGCCGCCGTGCCGCGGCCTGCCTAGCGGGTTCCGAACGAGCCTGGGCGTGCATTCTCCGCGGTACTAAGGCTCGCTCGGACGTTCGGGATGGGCGGCGACCACGGGTCCGCTGCTGCCGCGCTGGATCCGCAGCTCGAACAGCTGGTCCGCACTCTGCGCAAGCGCCATGGGGCCCACACCTGGTACGTCGACGAGCAGACCGGCGTGGAGAGCCAGAAGAGCCTGAACGCGCTTCTGGACATGGACGAGACCGCCGACGCGTTGGGCCGGCCTGGTTCTGGAGATGAAGGCCCTGCTGGTCGTC
>DATCDE010000101.1 GCA_036510875.1 Actinomycetes bacterium | reverse complement strand
GATCCCGTTCAGCCTCGGCGCCGCCCGCCTGCTTCCTTGATCGACGGCGGGGGGGAGCCGGCGGACAACGGATCACGCGGCTGCGGCCCGCCGCAGGGCGGCCCGGACTGTGGCGGCCACCCGGTTCACCTGGTGATGTCCCACCAGGGGAGCCGCAGCACGGTGTAGCCGGCCATGACGAGCAGGTTCTGCCGGGTGCGGTCCCACTGGAACCGGTCGCCGTTCGAGTGGTGGGCCCGGCCGTCGACCTCGGAGGACCAGCCGAGCCTCGCCGACGAGCACGTCCACCTCGATGCCCAGCGCGTCGAGACGGACACCGGCCCGCCACCCCCGGATCCGGGCCGGCTGCAGGATCAGCCGCAGCCGCAGCCGCAGCCGCAGCCGCCGCTCCGGCTCCGACCGGGCGCCGCGGGCCGCCTCGCGCCGCAGCCGGAGCAGCGGCGGGGTGCCGCGCAGCCCGGTGGCGACCCGGACCCGCGCGTCCAGGTCGCCGGGGTCCGCCCAGCGGCGCAGCAGGGTGCGGTCCAGCAGGTGCTGGGCCTGGAGGGGCGGCAGCGTGCCCAGGCGGTCGGCGAGGGTCCGCACCCGAGAGGCCACCAGCGCGCCGTCGACCAGGTCCAGCTCGGCGTCGTCGATCGGCTGCCGCCGGTCCACCATGAGGCCGGCCAGAAGCGGGTTGTCCTGTGGCCGCACCGTCACGTGCACCCGGCCGTCGTCGGCCACCGGCAGCTGCCACAGCACCGCGGCCGAGCGGTGGCTCAGCACCCCGCCGGTGAGCAGGCGGGCCGCGGTCGCCCGGACCACGAGGTCCACCGGGGTGCCGGCCCGCACGTACGACCCGCCCACGACCCGCACCCGCTCGCCGCGGCGCAGCAGCCGGGCCTCCTGCTTCGCCGACCAGCCGGTCGCGCGGGCCTGCGCGCGGGTGAACACGCCGGCCTGCGTCGCGGCGATCGGGGGCACCGGCGGGGCGGCTATCGGTCCAGGGTGCCGCCGTGCGCGCCCTCGCCGTCGGCGTCGTCCACAGCCCCCGGCCGTCCCCCCGTTCCTGATCGCCGTGAGCGGGAGAAAGGCGCCCTACCAGGGCAGATTCCTCCCGCAGACAGCGATCATGGAGGTGGGGGAAGGCGCTAGTTGGCGTGCCGGCGGCGCCGACGACGCGGCCGGGACAAGACGACCATCAGCAAGCCCAGGATCAGCAGTGGCAACGCGATGAGCAGCGGTCCGGCCGCGTCGGCGCCGGTCTTGACCAGCGTGCCCACCGCTGCGGCCACGCCGGTGCCGCTTTGCACCGACTCGCCCAGCACCCCGGACGGCGTGGTCGGCGCGACGGTCGCGGCCTTCACGGTGACCTGCAGCGACGCCGAGCCGGTGCCGCACGTCACGGCCACCGTGTTGCGCCCGACCCGGTCGAAGATCACCTGGTGCGTGATCTTGTTGGGGTCCGGTGCCGTCGTGATGGTCACGCTGCGGGTGGGCACCCCCGGGGAGCGGCCGGGACCGGTCACCGTCAGCGTCGCGGGCAGCCCGCAGTTGTAGATGAAGACGTAGGCCGGTTGACCGACGACGGCCAGGGTCCGGTCGATCTGGATGACCGGGCCGTTCCCGCCACCGCCGCCGCCCCCGCCGCCAGGCGGGTAGGTCGGTTCGCTGGTGGCCGCGATCGCGGGAGCGCCGAGCCCGACGACCAGTGCGGCGACGACGACGGACAACGCGGCCAAGCGACGCGGTCGCATGCTCGTAGCCCCCGTCGTCAGGCGAGATCTGTGGACGTTCGCGAGCATATCCCCGCAACTGGGGCAGATCGGGGCGCCACACGCCGGTGGGAGCCGGGCGGCAGCGGCTCAGCTGCAGCCGGGGCCCGGCGTCACAGCAACCGTGGCCGGCTGCACCAGCGGCTGCACCCAGGCCCGCGGCGCCGCCGTGGACGCCGGCTCCAGCAGGTCCAGCTTGAGCACCGAACGACGACCGGGCGCGATGTCCAGCTGGACGACGTACACCGGGCGCCCGCGCTCTGTTCCCGGTGCGACCGACACCGGTGCGCCGTCCAGGGTGGCCGAGGTCAGCTCGGCGCCCACCGCGGCGTAGACCTGCACGATCTCGTGCGTGGACCCGTCCCCCTCGCGGGCGACCGCCGAGCTGAACGACCCGCGGTCCAGCCGCAGCCGCGCGTACAGCGGCAGCCCGGACGCGGGCGCCCCGTTCGCCAGCGTCGCCGTGATCACGCTCGACCGCCCCTGCGTCGTGCAGGAGCCCAGCGCGTAGTCCAGCGTCCGCCCCAGGTAGTAGTCCAGCTTGTTGCCGCCGGCGTTGTTCACCACCAGCGCCGCGTACGGCCCGGGCAGCCCGTCCACAGCCCCGGCCAGCGGGGTCTGCTCCAGCAGCGACTCCTCAGCGGGGTGCGCGCTGTAGACCAGCAGCCGCCGCGCGCCCACCGCCGCGCCCAGCTGGGTCAGCAGCGCCCGCGGCTGCCCCGAACCGGACAGCAGCGCGTCGAACACCGACTTGGCCACGCTCTGCAGGTAGGCGTCCCGCGGGCCGTTCTGCGTCTCCAGCGGCCACCGGGCGTAGACGTCCTTCATGGTCAACGCCACCGCGGTGTCCGCGCTCACCGGCGACCCGTCGGCAAGCGTGACCGGTCCGGTCGCCGTCAGCACGTCCGACAGCGCGACCGGGTCGGTGGCGATGACGCCGTCCAGCGAGGTGCCGAACTGCCGGCGCCACATGTCCGCCATCAGCGCGGCGGCGTAGGGGAAGTGCGGGCTCATGTTCACGTTGACCCACAGCCCCGGGTCGGAGCCGTACAGCCCCTGGTAGTCCGCCCCCAGGTTCAGCGCGGGCGCGGTCAGCGACTTCAGGTCGGCCACCGACCCGAGCCGCTGCACAGAGACCGCGCCCTTCGACGCAGTGATCACCGCGTACGCGCCGATCAGCCCGCCGGTGCCGCGCGCCTCGGCGTTGTTCTGGAACACCACCAGGTAGGTCCGCGGGCCGTCCGCGCCGAGCATCGGCGACAGCAGCCGGGCGCCCAGCCAGCCCTCGTCCAGCGTGCTGCGGGTCTGGTCCAGCAGGGTCTGCAAGTCGGTCACGGCGCGGGCCAGCACCGAGGGGACGCCGGTGCGCGGCAGCACCGCGACCTGCGACTCCACCGCGGCGGTCCGCGCGACCAGCTGGCCCAGCGTCGGCGCGGCCGCGGTCAGCGCGGCGACGTCGATCTTCCC
>DATCDE010000100.1 GCA_036510875.1 Actinomycetes bacterium | reverse complement strand
TTCGAGGGACCTTGGGGTCGCCTGTCCGGCGCGGACCGCGCCAAGTACCTGTTCCGGATCGCGCGCATCCTGCAGGAACGCGCGCGGGAGTTTGCCGTCCTGGAGACCCTGGACAACGGCAAACCGATCAAGGAGTCGCGCGATGTCGACATCCCTCTGGCCGCCGCGCACTTCTTCTATCACGCGGGTTGGGCCGACAAGCTCGGGCACGGAGGGCTCGCAGGTGGCAACGGGCAACCCACAGGCCCTCTCGGCGTCGTGGCCCAGGTCATCCCGTGGAACTACCCGCTACTCATGCTCTCATGGAAGATCGCACCAGCGCTGGCCGCCGGAAACACCGTCGTCCTCAAGCCGGCCGAGACCACCCCGCTGACCGCACTGCTGTTCGCCGAGGTCTGCCAGCAGGCCGACCTGCCCGCGGGGGTGGTCAACATCATCACCGGGGCCGGGGAGACGGGGCGCAACCTGGTCGGGCATCCCGGGATCGACAAGGTGGCCTTCACCGGGTCCACCCGGGTGGGCAAGACCATCGCCAGGGCCATCGCCGGAACACGCAAGCAAGCCACCCTCGAGCTCGGCAGCAAGGGAGCCAACATCGTCTTCGACGACGCAGCCATCGACGAGGCGGTCGAGGGGGTCGTCAAAGGGGTCTTCTTCAACCAGGGCCACGTGTGCGGCGCCGGCTCTCGGCTCCTCGTGCAGGAGAACATCGCCGATGACGTGGTCATCCGGCTCAAGCGCCGTCTGCAGACGCTGCAGGTAGGGGACCCGCTGGACAAGAACACGGACGTCGGCGCCATCAACTCTGCGGCCCAGCTCGCCCGCATCCGCGAGCTGACAGAGATCGGCCAGGCCGAGGGCGCCATCAGGTGGAGCGCACCGTGGGTCCTGCCGCAGCGCGGATTCTGGTTCGCCCCAACGATCTTCACGGAGGTCTCGCAGACTCACCGGATCGCCCAGGAGGAGATCTTCGGGCCGGTGCTGTCGGTGCTGACGTTCCGCACCCCGCAGGAGGCTGTCGCCAAAGCGAACAACACGCCATACGGGCTGTCGGCAGGGATCTGGACCGAGAAGGGCTCGCGCATCCTGTGGATGGCTGACCAGCTGCGGGCCGGGGTGGTCTGGGCCAACACGTTCAACCAGTTCGACCCCACCTCACCGTTCGGCGGCTACCAGGAGTCCGGCTACGGCCGTGAGGGCGGCCTCCATGGCATCGAGGCCTACGTGCGAGCAGGAGGCACCTGATGAACCCGTATCTGGCTCGAAGGGCGGCTGCCGCTGCTGCCAATGCCGATTTCTCACCGGATGACGCCACGCCGAACGTCGCAGCACCGGACGTCGCAGCACCGAACATCACCACGGATCAACGCGTCGAAGTGCGCAAGACCTACAAGCTGTACATTGGCGGAGCGTTTCCGCGCAGTGAGTCGGGCCGTACCTATGAGATCAGCGACAGTCGCGGCCGGTTCCTTGCCAACGCTGCGATGGGCTCTCGCAAGGACGCCCGGGACGCCGTCGCGGCTGCCCGGGGGGCCTTCGGGAACTGGGCCGGCGCCACGGCATACAACCGCGGCCAGGTGCTCTATCGAGTGGCCGAGCTGATGGAGGGCCGGCGCGCGCAGCTCGCCACTGAGGTCGCTGCGGCTGAGGGGCTGGCCATGGCGGGCGCGGACACGGTCGTCTCCCAGGCCATCGACCGATGGGTCTGGTATGCCGGGTGGTCGGACAAGATCGCCCAGCTGCTGGGCGGGGTCAACCCGGTCGCCGGCCAGTACCTCAACATCTCCACACCAGAGCCCACCGGAGTCGTCGCTGCCCTTGCCCCGCAAGCCTCTTCGCTGCTGGGTCTGGTCTCGGTCCTGGCACCGATCGTCGTCAGCGGCAACACGGCAGTGGTGCTGACCAGCGAGCACCGGCCACTACCCGCCGTGACACTCTCGGAGGTCCTGGCAACCTCCGACGTTCCTGCCGGCGTCATCAACCTGATCACCGGACGCACAGCCGAGGTCGCACCCTGGCTGGCCTCCCACCAGGACGTCAACGCCATCGACCTGACGGGAGCCGCCGACGCCGACGACGTTTCGTGGGCAGAGCTCGAACGGGCCAGCGCCGAGAACCTGAAACGCGTCCTGCGCCCGGGAGGGGACGGGGCCGACGCCGTCGAGCCGGACTGGTCGCAGAGTCCGGACCTGACCCGGATCAAGGCCTACCTCGAGACCAAGACTGTCTGGCACCCGAAAGGCCCCTAGTAGCGTGTCGCCTCTAATCTGATGGGTATGTGTGGTCGGCTGTTCTGGTTGATACTCGACCGGAAGGAGTTGACGGCGTGCCTCGTCCAAAGGAGTTCACGGTCTCCTTGAGTGCTGGGGATCGTGCGAAGCTGACCAAGGTGGTCTCGTCGGGGACACGTCCTGCCCGGATGATCACCCGGGCCCGGGTATTGCTGGCCCTGGATGAGACGCAGGGACCGGCGCCGGATCGGCGGGCGGTGGCTGAACGGGTCGGCGCGTCGGAGAGCACGGTGTATCTGGTCGCGAAGGCGTTCACGACGCATGCTGGCCGGGTCGAGGAGGTGATCACCCGCAAGAAGCGGACCACGCCGCCTGTGGAGCCGAAGGTGACCGGGGACGTCGAGGCCCGGGTGATCGCGTTGGCCTGCAGCCAGCCGCCGGCGGGACGTCAGCGGTGGACGCTGCGGTTGCTGGAGAGACAGGTGGCCTTGACCGAGGGGATACCGCCGATGGACCACTCCACGATC
>DATCDE010000099.1 GCA_036510875.1 Actinomycetes bacterium | reverse complement strand
TTTCCGTGGTCCCGGATGGGGGGACACGGGCCACCGGGCTTCTGGAGCAGCACGTGGAACAGGAACGCCACCAAGGGTCTTGGGCGACGCAGCAGTTAAGACATTACCCGGCCGTGACGCAAACCTCAGGATGAAATCGTGGTCGTCCCGAGCATCCACGGCAACTCATAAAGCAACCCAGCCTGACTGGCTAAGCTCACCGGTGGCCATGGTCCATCGGGTCGACCCTGGCTGTGGGCCGAGGTCGGTGCAGGTGTCGCAGATTTCTTGGCCCCGCTGCAGGCTGCTGGGCGTGGCGGTGCACGTGTGCCCGGGCCGCGCAGATCAGTGCTACTGGCGTCGTGGTGGCGCGGTAGGTGGCGCCTGGGACCGATGACGCACCGCGCTTGGCCACCGACTCGAAGAACTCGTCGGCTGAAGCCTGGTCTGCTTGCCGTTGAATCTCCATTGTCGCCAATGTCCCGCTGCCGGCGTCGCCCTCAGCTGCCGTGTGTCCTTGGGCGGGCTTGGGAGCCCGGCGTTGTCTGTGACCGGGCCTGGCCGCGAAGATACGGCCCAGGCTGCTGGCCGATGTCGGCCGCGTTCGCGCCCGCACACACGTAGGCCCCCGCCCGGGTGGGGCCTGGGTTCATCCGGCAAGCCATGTGGGAGCGGAACAGGGACGGCTATGGCACCGAGGTGCAAACAGACCCGAGGGTGGCAAGGTCACCTCGCTCTACCGGGCCGGCCCAGTGGTCTCGGCCAGACCAGGCGGCGTGGTCATCGAACACCCACGAGGTTGGGGTGCCCATCGCACAGGCGGATCCGATGGAGCTGACCAACAGCCCCACGGATACTCCCGGCTCGGGGATGAACCCCAGCGCCTGGGCGTCGTCTGTCCATAACGTCCCGATGATGGCGCCGAAGCGGTGCAGGCGAACCCAGCGGCCCTGGCCGTGGCGGTCCTGGGAGTATCTGGAGACTGGGCGCATCTGGGAGTGCTGGTCGTCGGTGAAGCCGCGGGGCGCGCCGAGGTTGCGGTCATGGTGTGCGAGGGCAACCGCCTGGGGGGCGGGGTCGGCCAGCGGCCGGATCTGTATCGGCTGCGTTGACTCAAGCCTCTCTTCTTGCTGCCGTCGTTGGCTCTGTTTCAGGGCCTCGTGGAGCCGGTCGGCCGGCTCCCCGGTCACCCGGTCCACCACGGCTAACCCCCAAGGGCCGTGGTGGTCGCCCGTGATCTCGGCCAGCCAGCCCTTGCCTGTGGCATGGTCCGCAAGGACAGTGAATACCGTGAGCGGGCGCCCTTGGCTCAGCCAGTTGTCGAGCACTCCCCAGGGGGCGGGCTCGCTGCTCAGAAACGTGCGCATGTAGCCACCTCCAGCGCGGCCTGCCGTGGTGTGATGTCCTGCTGGGTCGTGCCGCCTGGCGAGAACTCAAGGGTGTGGTGACCCTGGAGGTCGTCAGCGCGAAAGACAAGGCCGGTCGGTCCTCCCGAGCCCGGAGAGTTGAGGCCGGTGAAGTCTTCAGCTCGCGGTCGGCAGGCCGGTTGAGGCGACATACATCTCCTCACGTTCGTACTCGGTCAGGCCGCCCCACACGCCGTACGGTTCATGCACCCGGAGCGCGTGCTCGCGGCAGTTCCGCCGGACCGGACAGGTCAGGCACACGGCCTTGGCTGCGCTGTCGCGGTTACGGCGCGATGGGCCTCGCTCACCGTCGGGATGGAAGAAGACGTCTGGATTCTCGCGCCGGCAGGAGCCATCGAGCTGCCACTCCCACAGATCTGGGACTGGCCCCGGCAAGCGGTACATGGGCTTCAAGGGTGACTCCGTTCTTTGGTCTGATCACGTGCTGCTCAGCCGGTGTGCGGCTGACGCTGAGGATGAGGTTCTAGCGGCGGTACAGGGCCTCCACCTGCGCGCTGAACGTCTTCAGCACGACGTGGCGTTTCACCTTCAGGCTCGGCGTGAGCTCGCCGGACTCCTCCGTGAAGTCGGTGGCCAGGATCTGGAACTTCTTGATCGCTTCAGCATTCGAGACAGCCTTGTTCGCCTCGTCAACCGCCAACTGCACGGCGGCAAGCAGGTCCGGGTCCTCGCGCAAGTCCGTCACAGTAGCCTCAGCGGGCTTACCGGCCTGAACCTTCCACGGCGCGAACGCGTCCAGGTCGATGGTGACCAGGGCGCCGATGAACGGACGCGCGTCACCGACCACGACGCACTGACTGACCAGCCAATGGGCCCGCAACCGGTCCTCAAGCACCATCGGGGCCACGTTCTTACCCGATGAGGTGACGATGAGGTCCTTCTTACGGCCGGTAATCGACAGGTAGCCGTCCTTGTCGAGCACCCCAAGGTCACCGCTGTGGAACCAGCCATCCTTGTCGAACGCGTCGCGGGTAGCCGCCTCGTTGTGCCAGTAGCCCCGGAAGACGTTGCCACCCTTGATGAGCACCTCGCTGTCGCCGGCGATGCGGATCGTGCACCCGGGGACCGGGCGTCCGACCGAGCCGATGCGCTGGTGGTCGGGCAGGTTCAGCGTCACCCCCGCACAGGTCTCGGTGAGCCCGTACCCCTCAAGGATGGTGATCCCGATACCACGGAAGAAGTGCCCGAGCCGGGCGCCGAGGGCCGCGCCGCCGCTGACCGACCAGAGCACGTCGCCACCCAGCGCGGCGCGCAGCTTGCCGTAGACGAGCCGGTCAAGGAACCCGTGCCGCAGCCTGAGCAAGATCCCGGGGCCGCCGGTCTCAAGGGACCTGCTGTAGCCCATGGCAGTGGCATCGGCAAACTCGAAGAGGCGTCCGTGCCCCTCGGCCGCAGCCTTGTGCTTGGCGGTGTTGTAGACCTTCTCGAACACCCGCGGCACCGAGAGCACCACCGTCGGCTTGAACTCAACCAGGTGCGCCACGATGTTTTTGACGTCGCTGGTGTACCCGATGTGGACGCGGTTATGCACCGCGGCGAGCTGGATCGACCGGGCCAGGATGTGTGCCGGCGGCAGGAACTGCAGCGTCCTGGTGTCCTGGTTGTAGACCCGTTCAGTGATGCTCTGGGCCGCGCAGACGTTGTGCACCTCGCTCAACAGGTTGGCGTGGGTGATCTCGCAGCCCTTCGGCCGCCCGGTGGTCCCTGAGGTGTAGATGATCGTGGCCAGGGAGTCGCTGCCGGCCACGTGGCGGCGTTCCATGACCGTCTCATCGGGGACCGTGCTGCCCGCGGCGGCGAGCCCTTCGATGCCACCGGAGTTGATGACCCACACCTCGCGCAGCCCAGGCAGCCTGACCTGGATCTGGGCGACCGTCTTGGCATGGTCCGGGGTCTCAAGGAACGCGGCAACGGCACCTGAGTCGGACAGGATCCACTCAACCTGTTCGGCTGAGGAGGTCTCGTAGATCGGGACCGTCACGCCAGCGGCAGCCCAGATCGCGAAGTCGCACAGCATCCACTCGTACCGC
>DATCDE010000098.1 GCA_036510875.1 Actinomycetes bacterium | reverse complement strand
CCACGAGTCGCTCACCGTCATGGAGGCCGACCTCGTCGTGCCCCAGCTGAGCTTCGACACAGTCCAGCACCTGGTCAGCCTGGCCGCGGGCGAGACCGGGTGGTCCCCGGGAAGCGGCAGCCGCCGCGGCTTTCGGGACCGGCTGGCCCGCGCCCTCGACGTGATCAGCGGGCCGGCACCGCGCCGCTGACCTCGGGCCTGCCAGCCTGCAAACGCAAATCGCATCGGTGTGGCGTTCGCCGGCGGCGCGCTGGCCGACGCGGTCGACCGCCGCCGGATGGTGCTCGCCACCGAGGCGGGACTGACCGTCATGACCGGTCTGCTGCTGCTCAACGCCTGCAGCCGCAGCCCCAGGTGTGGCCGTTGTACGTGTTCGGCCTCATGGTCGCCGCGCTGGACGGGCTGCAGCGTCCGCCGTTGGACGCCCTGAACTCCCCGCGCGGCACCATCGGCACCATCGTCGGGCCGGCCCTGGGCGGCGTCCTCATCGCGTCCTTCGGGGTGGCTTCGTCGTTCGCCGTCGACGTGGTCAGCTATGGCGCCTCCCTGCTGGCGCTGATGCGGGCGAGGCCACCGCTGTCGGAGGCGGCCGCGCCGAGCCTGGCGCGATCGGCAAGGGCCTGGCCTACGCCTGGTCCCGCAAGGATCCGCTGGGCGCCCACCTGGTTGACCTGTCGGCGATGCTCTTCGCCTACCCCTACGCGCTGTTCCCGTTCGTGGCCGATGCGCTGAACGCCCCTGGGCACTGGGGCTGCTGTCCTCGGCCGGGCCATCGTGCTGGCCGCCATGGTGTGGGGTGCCGCCATCGCCGCCTTCGGGATGGCGCACAATCGGTGGCTAGCTCCGCTCTGCCTCGCCGTCGCCGGCGCTGCGGACATGGTGAGCGGGCTGTTCCGCACGATGATCTGGAACCAGACCCTCCCCGACGAGGCCCGACGAGCTGCGCGGCAGGATGGCCGGCACCGAGCTGCTGTCCTACTCACTGGGCCCACAACTGGGACAGGTCCGGTCCAGCCTGGTGGCGCAGTGGACCTCACTGCGGTTCTCCATCGTCTCGGGCGGACTCGCCTGCGTGGCCAGCGGGGTGCTCCTCGCGGCCACACGGCCGCGTCAAAGTCGCATCCGGTGATCGCTTTCTGAGACGCTCGTCCTCGACAAGTCCGGCACCGCGCCGGACCCTTGCGCAGCAGGAGGACAGCGTGCCGGCAAAGTTCGTGCTCTCCAAAGACAAAGCGGGCAAGTTCCGCTTCAATCTTCTGGCCACCAACGGCCAGGTGATCGCCTCGTCCGAGGCGTACAACACCAAGATCGCGGCCACGAACGGCATCAACTCGGTGAAGAAGAACGCGGGCGGCGCCATCGTCGACGACCGCACCGCCGCCGCGGCGCCTGCGGCGAAGAAGGCCCCGGCCAAGGCCGCACCGGCCAAGAAGGCCCCGGCCAAGCGCGCGGCCAAGAAGGCCTGACCTGTCCCAGCCTCGCGAACGAACCGACGGCGGCCGTCCTTTGTGGACGGCCGCCGTCGTCATGACATGACCCGGGCGCGCCCGGCGGCGCCGGGCGCGGCAGTCAGCCGCCGTTCCACTCGCGGTCCTGCTCGTCCCAGGCCTCGCTGCGCTTGCGGGTCCGGTCCAGTGCAGTCTCCGCCTCCGCGTAGGTCTTGTAGGGGCCGAGCCGCTCGGAGTCCGGACTGCCGGGCCCCTGCTCGACCCGGTGGTGGACTAACGACCACCAGTAGGCCGTCTCCTGCTCGTCACTCACCGGTCGGTCCTGCTCGCTCATCGATCACTCCTCTCGTGGCTTTCGTAGACTGGCACAGGTGAGCACTCTCGTCCCCGGCGTCCTGTCCCCCCAGCGGTCCGTGCCCCAGCACATCGCGCGGCCCGAGTACGTCGGCCGCAAGGGCCCCGAGCGCTACACCGGGCCGGAGGTCAAGGACGCCGACACGATCGAGCGGATGCGGGTGGCCGGCCGGATCGCCGCCCAGGCACTGGTCGCGGTGTCCGAGCAGATCCGCCCCGGGGTGACCACCGACGAGCTGGACCGGGTGGGGCACGAGTTCCTGGTGGTGCACGACGCCTACCCGTCGACGCTGGGCTACCGCGGGTACCCGAAGTCGTTGTGCACGAGCCTCAACGAGGTGATCTGCCATGGCATCCCCGACTCGACGGTGCTGCGCGACGGCGACATCATCAACATCGACATCACGGCCTACGTCGACGGCGTCCATGGCGACACCGACGCGACGTACCTGGTGGGCGAGGTCGACGAGGAGTCCCGGCTGCTCGTCGAGCGCACCCACGAGGCCACCCTGCGGGCCATCAAGGCGGTGGCCCCCGGCCGGCAGCTCAACGTCGTCGGCCGGGTGATCGAGTCCTACGCCAACCGGTTCGGCTACGGCGTGGTGCGCGACTTCACCGGCCACGGGATCGGCACCTCGTTCCACTCGGGTCTGGTCGTCCCCCACTACGACGACCCGCACGCCACGACCATGCTCGAGCCGGGCATGACATTCACCATCGAGCCGATGCTCACCCTCGGCACCATCGACTACGACATCTGGGACGACGGCTGGACCGTTGTCACGAAGGACCGGCGCCGGACCGCGCAGTTCGAGCACACCATCCTGGTGACACCGACCGGGTCGGAGATCCTGACGCTGCCCTGACGCCCGTGCCAGGGTGGGCCCATGGAACCGGCGCTTGCGCACCACCCGACCAGCTGGCCCGCGGACGTGACGACGCTGTCGATCGACATCGGCGGCAGCGGGCTGAAGGCGGCCCTGCTCGATCCGGACGGCCTCATGAGCACCGAGCGGGTGCGGGTCGAGACCCTCTACCCGTGCCCACCCGAGCTCCTGGTCACCACCCTGACCGAGCTCGTCGCGCCGCTGCCGCACTACGACCGGGTGTCCGTCGGGTTCCCGGGCATGGTGCGCCACGGCATCGTCCTGGACGTGCCGTCGCTGTCACGGCAGGTGCCCGGTGGCCCGCCGTGGCCGCCGAGCGTGGCGGCCTGGAACCACTTCGACCTGCGCTCGGCGCTGGAGCAGGCGCTGGGTCGCCCCACCCGGGTGTCCAACGACGCGGACATGCAGGGCTGCGCCGTCGTCCGGGGCGACGGCATGGAGTTCGTCATGACGCTGGGGACCGGGTGCGGCACCGCATTGTTCTACGACGGGATCAAGCTGCCGCACCTGGAGCTGTCCCACGGGCCGTTCCGCAAGAGCGAGACGTTCGACATCCAGCTCGGCGACCTGGCCCGCCACGAGGTCGGCAACGAGCGGTGGAGCCGCCGGGTGGTCAAGGCGCTGCAAGCGTTCGACGACATGCTGTTCTTCGACCGAGTCTACGTCGGCGGGGGCAACGCCAGGAAGCTGACCGTAGACCTCGGGCCGAAGGCGGTGCTCGTCGACAACACCGCCGGGATCGTCGGCGGGGTCACGATCTGGGAGCTCGGCTCGCTCTGACCCTGCCGCCTCACCGCGCCAGCAGGTCGGGACCTATGGCCCGCCGATTAGTACGTCATTCAACTACCATGGCGGCATGGCCGAAACTCGTTGGCTGACCGACAAGGAACAGCGCGCCTGGCGGGCCTGGATCGCAGCCACCGCGCTGCTCAACGACCGGCTCGAGCGCGACCTCAAGACGGAGCACGGCATGTCGCTGGCCGAGTACGAGGTGCTGGTCCGGCTGTCCGAGGCCGCGGACCACCGGCTACGGATGTCGGATCTCGCCAGCCAGACCCTGTCGTCGAAGAGCCGCCTGTCCCATCAGGTCTCCCGGATGGAGGCGGACGGCCTGGTGGTGCGCGAGGAGTGCTACGTGGACCGTCGGGGCGCCTGGGCGGTGCTCACCGACGCCGGGTGGCGGCGGCTGACCGAGGCCGCCCCCGACCATGTGGAGAGCGTCCGTCAGCACCTCGTCGACGTCCTGGGTCCCGAGCAGCTGGAGCAGCTCGGCACCGCCTGCCGCACCGTCGCCAACCACCTGGAGCACGAGAGCCGGGACTGGCCGCGCCGCTAGGCCTTCGCTAGGCCGAGACCCTGGTCCGCCAGGGATGGTCGCAGATGTACTCGGCGATGGCCAGGGACGACGTCGCCGCGGGCGACGGTGCGTTGCGCACGGCCACCACCGGGCCGAGCTCGCTGATCCGGAAGTCGTCCACCAGCGTCCCGTCCGGGTCCACGGCCTGGGCCCGGACGCCAGCTTGGGCCGCCACCACGTCGGACGCCGTGAGCTCGGGGACGTACCGCCGAGCCTCGGCCAGGAACGCCCGCCGGCTCAGTGAGGTCCGGTACTCCTTCATGCCCATCCGCCAGTGCTGGGCCGCCATCCGGCGGAAGCCGGGGTAGGTGAAAGTGCCCCACGTCTGGCCGAGGTTGAGGTCACGCAGCCGGTAGCCCTCCCGCGCCATGGCCAGCACGGCGTTCGGGCCAAGGTCGACCGACCCGTCGACCCGGCGGGTGAAGTGCACGCCGAGGAACGGGTACCGGGGGTCGGGCACCGGGTAGATCAGGCCACGCACCAGGTCGGTGCGCTCCGGTACCAGCCGCAGGTACTCCCCCCGGAACGGCACGATGGCCGGACCCACACTGTCCCCGGCCGCCTCGGCCAGGATGTCGGACTGCAGGCCGGCGCAGATCACCAGCCGGTCGAAGCCGAGGCTCTCCTCGCGGGTGGCGACGCGGACCCGGCCCCGGTCCCGGCCGATCCGCACGATCTCCTTGCCCAGGAGGACCTCCGACCCGGCCGCCCGGATGTCCTCGGCCATCGCCCGCGCGATCGCGGGGTAGTCGGTGATCGCGGTGTGCGGCGAGTAGAGCCCTGCGACCCCCACCGCATGGGGCTCGATCTCCCGCAGCCCGACCGCGTCGACCGAGCGCATCCCGGGGACGCCGTTGGTCTCGGCCCGCTCCCGGATCGACTCGAGCGCCGCCCGCTCCCCGTCGTCCACGGCGAGAACGAGCTTGCCGCGCTCGTCGTAGACGATCCCCTTGTCCGCGCAGTACTCGCGCAGCATCCCCATGCCGCGACGGCACAGGGTGGCCTTCAGCGAGCCGGGTGGGTAGTAGATCCCGGCGTGGACGACGCCGCTGTTGTGACCGCTCTGGTGGGCGGCGACGTCGAGCTCCTTGTCCAGCACGGTGACCCGCACGTCGGGCATCAGCTCGGTCAGCCGACGCGCGACGGCCAGGCCGACCAAGCCGGCCCCGATCACACCGATCCGTTCCACCGACATGTGAACCCCTCCCCCGCTGGACGCTACTGCACCGCGGAGGTGGCGATGACGGCTACCCGCCCTGGGTCAGCCGAAAGGCCAGGGTGGGACAGGCCGATGCGGCCCGGCGCGCGTGCTGCAGCTCGTCCTCGGTCAGCGGCCGAACGTCGAACACCGGGTAGCCCCAGTCGTCCAGCCGGACCCGTTCCGGCAGCAGCTCCGCGCACAGCCCGTGAGCCGTGCAGGTGGTCCACTCGACGCGCAGCGTGGTGCTCATCGCCAGTCCTCCGGCTGGGGGGCGCTGGGTGTGGGCAGCACCCGGTTGGCGCACTGCGGGCACGGGCCGCGCTGGTGGCTGCGGACCTCCTCGGCGAAGACCTGCAGGGCGCTGTCGGCGAACCGGGCGGCGCCGTCCGGCATCGAGCATGCCCCGCGGCCCTGGATCAGCTTCACCCAGCGCTGCAGCTGCGGCAGCTCCTGCCGCCCCCGCCCACCGGCCAGCCGCTCGAACGACCCGGCGATGGCGGGCAGCCCGTTGAGGCAGGGCCCGCACTGCTGTGCTCCGTGCCCGGCAAGGTAGCGCAGCACCCGCGCGCTCTCGGCCAGGCCGCAGCTGTCCTGTCCGAGCACGACGATGATGCCCGCGCCGAAGGATGACTTCTTGGTCCTCAACGCGGCGTGGCCCAGTGCCAGGTCCCACGCGTCGTTCGCCGGCAGCCAGCTGCCGTAGTAGCCACCGAGCAGCACTGCCCGCGGTGTCGACGTCGTTCCGCCGAGACCGGCCACCAGGCTGCGCAGCGTGGTGCCGAGCGCCACCTCGGTGACGCCGGTCCGGGCGACCGCACCGGTCACGGTGACCAGCGCGCTGCCCGGGTCCTGCGCGGTGCCGACCGAGCGGAACCAGGCCTCCCCATGGCGGGCGAGCAGGGCGATGTGAGCCAGCGTCTCCACGTTCTGCACCAGCGTGGGCCGCCCACGAACGCCCTTCTGGTACGGGCGCGGCGGCACCGGCAGCGGCCTGGCCAGGCCGCCCCCCACCCGGTTGACGAGTGCGGTCTCCTCGCCGGACACGTAGCGGTCCGGCGCGGTGACGACCTCGACAGCGACCGCGTCGACGTGAGCCCGCCGCCGCTCCTCGATGGCGGTGAGGACGGCGGCATACGCGTTGGATGCGCCCCGGTGCAGGTACAGGTAGGCGTCGCGGGCCCCCACCGCGGCTGCGGCGAGCTGCAGTCCGTCGAGCACGAGGTGCGGCGCCCGGGTGAGCAGCAGCGCGTCCTTGTAGCTGGCCGGCTCGCCCTCGGCCGCGTTACCGACGACGACCGTGCGACGACCGTTGTCCGCCACCGCCCGCATCTTCAGTCCGGAGGGGAAACCGGCACCTCCCCGGCCGCGCAGGCCGGACATCTCCACGAGGTCGACCAGGTCGGGGTTGCCCCCGGGACGCACCGACGGGAGGGTCACCGGCCCATGGCTGGCGAGGTGCTCCGCGTAGGAGGCGGGGGAAGCGACATGGAGCCGGTCGGCAAGCAGCCGGGGCAGACCCTCCGGCGGAGCCACCGGGCGCACCTCCACCCTCTGGGACCGGCTCATCGCACGCCCGCGCGCTCACGAGCAGCAAGAACCACGACCGGTGCGTCGTCGGCGTCCTCGACGACGAGCCGCCGCAGCCCGGCCAGACCCACCAGCCCGATGCAGGTAAGGGTGAACAGCTGCATCCAGCGCTGGCTGGCGTCCGTACCGGTGCCCAGTCCGTGGAGCACCGCCACCGGCCAGGCGGCGTAGGCCAGCCAGTGGACGCTGCGCCAGATGCGCAGGCCGAGCCGGACCCGGATCAGGCTGGTCACGATCAGGGCCAGGATCAGGTCGAACGCGAGCGCGCCCAGGCCCAGCCAGAACGGCCGGTAGCTGCCGACGAACGGGACGAACGCGTCGGTCAGCGAGATCTTCGTGTAGGTGTCCAGCACCGAGGACCCGATGTGCACGACCAGGAAGACGACCGACAGCAGCGAGATGTTGCGGTGCAGCGAGACCGTGACGAAGCGCGGCCAGCGGGCGCTCCTCCAGCGGGTCACCGAGGTGAGGCCCAGCAGCACCGTAGCCGTGAGCAGCGCGAGCGACACCACCCCGGTGCCCCGTGCGAGGTACCACAGCGGTGAGCCCGTGGTCATGAGCCGCTCGACTTCGCGACCGGGGCGCTGGTCGTCGGCGCCTGGGTCACCGGGGTGCCCGGCGCCGAGAGACCCGACGAGGACGTCGCCGACGAGCCGGTTGTCGGGCTGGTGGTCGTCGTCGCGCCCGACGTGACCGTTGACGAGGCCACCGCGACCGACTGGTCGTGCCGGAACGCGGTGATGCCCGCGACCCCGGTGCCGACCAGTGCCAGGGCCGCTACTCCGCCGGTGACGGTCTTGACGCGGCGCAGTCCCGCGTCGCGTCCGTTGGGCTGGTACATGCGATCTCCTCGTCTCGTGGCTTCGAGGAAAGCCTCAGCGAGCGGCATGAGGAGATCATGAGGACCAGGTGAAATTCGGCTAGGAACGCTCAGAACTGCAGGGCGAGCACCGCGCCGCCGTCCGGCGCGGCACCGGCCTCGACGATCGCGCCGTGGCTGTCCGCCGTCTGCCGGACGATGGCCAGCCCGAGGCCCGACCCGGGCGCCGAGCGCGCCTCCGGCGAGCGGTAGAAGCGGTCGAAGACGTGCGGCAGGTCCTCCGGCGGGATGCCCGGGCCGTGGTCGCGGACGGTGAGCCGGCGGTCCGCGAGGGTGATCTCGACGGTCCCACCGGGCGGGCTCCACTTGCCGGCATTGTCGACCAGGTTCGCCACGGCTCGGTCCAGCCGCGCTGCGTCGCCCACCACGACGGTCGGCTCGAGGAAGTCGTTGAAGGTGACGTCCGGCCAGTGCCGGCGGGCACGCGTGAGGACCGCCCCGACGATGCGGTCCAGCTGGACCTCGGCCGACTCGGAGACCGCCGGCGTGCCGTCGCCACGGGCCAGCTCGACCAGGTCGGCGACGAGGGCGGCCAGCTCGTCGAGCTGGACGACGGTGGAGTCGAGCAGCCGGCGCCGCTCCAGCGGATCCAGCCGCTCCACGTCCTGCAGCACCTCGACGTTCGTGCGCAGGCTGGTCAGCGGGGTCCGCAGCTCGTGCGACGCGTCGGCGACCAGCTGCCGCTGCGCCGACAGCGCCCGCTGCAGCGCCTCCAGCATCGAGTCCATGCTCGCCGCGAGGCGGCCCAGCTCGTCCTTGCTCGAGGCGTCCATCCGCAGCGACAGGTCCCGGGTGCGCGCGACCTGCTCGGCGGCGCGGGTCAGCCGGGTGAGCGGGCGCAGCGCGGCCGCCGCCGCGAGCCAGCCAAGGACGCCGGCCGCGACCACACCGACCAGCAGCACCACCAGCAGCAGCCGCCGGACCTCGCGCAGCGTCGCGTCTACCTCGCCGAGCGGGCGCGCGACCTGGACGGCGACGCCGGCCTCCACCGGCCGGGTCAGCAGCCGCAGGCGCACCCCACCGACGGTCACGTCACGGGCGTAGCCGGCGTGCTGGCCGGCCGCGACGGCGACGTCGGTCGCGGCGACCGGGAGTACGACGTCGGACTGGTCGGGGCGCACGGTACTGCCGTCGGCGTTGACCACCTGGACGTAGGCGTCGGTCTCCCCCAGCTCGGCCGGGCGCAGTCCGTTGATTGACTCGTTGGCCGGGCTGTCCTTGGCGGTCAGGTGGTCGATGACCGACTCGCTGCGGGTCTGCAGCCCGGCGTCCAAGGTGGCGACCAGGTCCTTGTGCAGCTCCCACACCATGATCAGGGCTGGCCCCACCAGCGCGATGAGCACCGCGAGGCTGGTGGCCAGGACCAGCCGCAGCCGCAGGCTCACTGCTGCCTCAGCACGTAGCCGACTCCCCGCACCGTCTGCAGCAGCCGTGGCTCGCCGCCGGCCTCGGTCTTGCGGCGCAGGTAACCGATGTAGACGTCGAGCGCGTTGGACGACGGACCGACGTCGTACCCCCAGACCCGGTCGGAGACGACCTCGCGCGGCAGTACCTGGCCGGGGTTGAGCAGGAACACCTCGAGGATCTGGAACTCGGTGCGGGTCAGCTCGATCGGCCGGTCGCCCCGGCGGCAGGTCCAGCCGGCCAGGTCGAGGACCAGGTCGCCGAACGCCAGCGTGTCGCCGTCCGCCAGGCCGGCCCCGTCGGCCGCGGCCATCACCGGGTCGTGCCGGCGCAGCAGCGCGCGCAGCCGCGCCCTCAGCTCGGCCAGCGCGAAAGGCTTGACCAGGTAATCGTCCGCCCCGGCGTCTAGACCGGCCACCCGGTCGGTGACGGTCTCCCGGGCGGTGAGCATGAGCACAGGGGTCCGGTCGCCGGCGGCGCGCAGCCGGCGGCACACCTCTAGGCCGTCAAGCCCGGGCATGGTGACGTCCAGCAGCACGGCGTCCGGCCGCACCTGCTCCACGCGGGCCAGCCCTTCGGGGCCGTCGGACGCGGTCTCCACCGTGTAGCCGTCCAGCCGCAGGGCGCGGGCCAGCGCCTCACGAACCGCGAGGTCGTCCTCGACCACCAGCACGACGCGGGCGTCGTCGCCCATCCCCTCACGCCTCCACTCGACCGCAGCTGGCCCGATCATCGTGCACGAGTGGACCGGACACGCATGAAGATCCGATGAGCGCGTCGGCGCACCTCCCGTTCCACGTCGTCCTCGGCGATGTGAGCCGATAGACAGCACCCCGGTGACCACAGTCCCTGCCTGACGACCCCGCCGAGTGTCAGCCTGGAATCGCGTACGGCGGGAGGTGCACTGCGATCACCCAGGCTGAACGGCTACTTGTCCAGTTCCTTCGCTTCAAGATCAACCAGCAGGGTTACTTCGACAAGACCGGCGACTAGGCAGACCGTCCAACTGCCCTGTCGCCTCTCGGGGCGGCGGGGCCTTCTCCTGCCTTGACTCAGGTCGGGGCGCGCCAGCCAGCAACCAGGCGACGGACGAGTCGGCCTGTACGCCGGGGACAGTCAGTGCCCTGGGTCTGACCTGGGCTGACATGCCACAAAGGGCCTTTGACCTGCGAAAACGTCACTCAACGCTTCTTGATGTTCTCCGTCGCTTTCCGCCCTCTGGCGTCCCAGCCACGTCCCAGCCACGTCCCAGCGGATGCCGTGGAAACCGCCCGACCAAACCATCGACCTCAGCCGACGCTGGCTCCCTTGAGCCGGTTACACGGTCCGCAGAGGATCTGAAGGTTGCCCTCGTCGTTGGAGCCGCCCAGGGACACGGGGATGACGTGGTCGAGCTGCAGCTCGACGTTGGACCCGCACTGGGCGCAGGCTCCGCCGTCGCGGGTCCAGACCAACTGCTTGACGTCTGGCGGGATGGCGATCCGGGCGGTGGGGCGGGGGGCCTGGGCCAAGGCCACGACGGACTGGGCGCGGGTGGGCATTTCAGCAAGCATCGGGAAGCCGTGTATCACGAGGATGCATTGTTGCGTCCACGACGGTTTCGTTGCCTTGACGAACTTGGCAGTCGATCTGGAGTTCCTGTACTACGTGTTGGCCCTGGGCGACTGCTTTGCGGGCACGGGAAATCTGGGCACACAGGAGCTCGCCGGTCTACTCACAGACAATGCCGTCGCCGTCGGCGTCGCGGTACCAGGCGTACTCGGGGTCCTTGCCCCGGTAGTACGGGCCGTACCCGGCCGCCTTGACGGCCTTGCAGGTGGCGAACCTGGGGTCCAGCGAGCCAGTCGACGTCGCTGGCTGGCTGGCCGCCGTGGCCTTGGAGCTCGAGGTGGTGGCCGTGGCGAGGGGCGGCAGCACGGTGGATGTCGTCGGGTTGCCCCCGGTGAGCACCGGCTGGCTCGGGCAGGTGGCCAGAATGCGTTGCATGGCGGCCTTCTCGGCCGGGGTGACATACAGGCCGTACTTGGCCTTCACGCTGACCTGCCGGGCCACATAGGAGCACCGGAAGGGCTTGTTCGGCGGCAGCCAGGTCGCCGCGTCCCCGTCGCCCTTCTGCTGGTTCAGGCTGCCCTTGACGGCGAGCAGGTTGAGAGGGTCGTTGGCGAAGGCGATCTTCTTCGCGTAGGGCCAGCTGGCCGCGCCGGTGACCCAGGCGTCGCCGAGGGCGACGACGTGGTCGATCTGCACCGCCGTGCTGGTGGTGGTGCCGCGGACGAAGCTGATCGTGGTGCCGCTGTATGGTTCGCGCAGCGTCCCGGTGAGGACCACGCACCCGTTGGTTCCAGCCTTCAGGGTCTTGTTGGTCAGGTCGCGGCGCAGGATGTCGTTGCGGGTGTCACACCCGTTGCGGTCTGTGTCGGTCCACGCCGGGCCGAACAGCGCCCGGTCGTAACCGGTCATCGGGCCCCGACCTGCAACTCGCATGGTGTCCAACGCCGCCAGGGCAGTGCCCGCCGCGGCCGGGGCTGATGAGCTCGGCTCCGAGGTGGGCGTCGGCGGGACGGGGCTGAGGGAGCCGATCACGTCGGGCCTACTGGTGGCCGACACCCCGGTGCTGCGGCTGGCCCCGTTGACGGTCGACGTCCCCGTGCTGGCCGAGGCACACCCCGCCAGGACGAGCGCTGCTGCGACCGCCAGCACGACGGGCCCCATCGACGGCTGGAAGGCACCGCGGCTCGGCCGTTTGCAGTTGTCGGTGCTGGAAGTGCTCATCTACGGACCTCGTGATGCATCATCAAGGACCGTAGCGCGCCGGACTGACAGCGCTGGTGGCGGTCGGCGGGACGTTCGACCGGTTCGTCTGCCGATCAAGCGTCCTAGCCTGGCTCTAGCCGCCGAGACAGGCAGCCCGGTCCAGACAGTCCCGGCCAGGACGGTGACGACGATGACCGACGTAGCCAGGCCGCCCTCAGCCGAGGAACCAGCCCCTTCGCGGCCCGGCAAGCCTGGAAGGTGGTATCTCGTCGTGCCGGCCGCGTCATTGGGGATCGCCACGTTCGTGCCCTTCCTCCACGCAGCCAGCAGGCTGCCCTACCGGTCGACGTCATGGGTGCTTGCGGCTGTGTACACGGCCAGTTCCATCGGCGCTCTGGCCATCGTGGTGACCGCCCCCGAGGGTCCTGCGGGAGAGAACAGTCTGCAGGCGAACATCGGGGTCGTACTGGGGTGGGCAGTGGCGGCGTCTGCCTACCTGTTCCTGCCACGTCTGCGAAGGGAGGTCTACGGACTCCCCGACATGTCGCCACGTCCACCGAGAGGGGGCTCTCCTGCGGTGGAGGTCGCGCTTGCCGAGCGGGCCCAGCGTCGCAAGGCAGCGCAACTGGTCGCATCTGACCCGAACTTGGCCCGTGAACTGCGGATCGGCCGTCCCGACCTACCCCGGTCCTATGACGACGGTGGTCTGGTCGACCTCAACGCCTTCGACGCGGACGGACTCGCCGGCTACATCGGGCTGCCGCCTGACGTGGCCCAACGAATCGTCGATGCTAGGGAGCTGATGGATGGTTTCACCTCCATCAACGAGGTGTGTGCGTTGGTGGGGATCTCGCAGGCGACGGAGGAGGTCCTGAAAGACCGGTGCGTCGTCGTGCCCCGTCTCTCCTAACCAGACATACCTCAACCGTTCAGGTTGATCTTGGAAAGTCCTTGTGGGACAATAACTTCGTCGCTCGCAAGACGTGTCGGCCACAGTGCCCCTGAGCGAGTGGCACAGATGACCTGAACGTCAGGATCTGACCTCAAGGTCCACGTTCGAGCCCGTACCTGGCTGGTTTCCAGCCCGTGGTGCGGGCTTCTTCGTCTGTCCATCCGTGGATCGCGGTGGCCTGAGATGCAGCGCCCACAACTCGGGTTGCTGCTCCGGAGGTCGCGGCCCACAGCGCTGTCTCTCTCGACGCAATTCGCCTCGGGCTACTCCCCCTTCGATCGCTAGTAGCCGAGAGCTGCCGCAGCGGCGAGGGCGACCGGGTCGGCGACGACATCGGTCTCGCCGTAGAAGCGCGTGGTGTTGAGGCTCGCCTTCACGGCGGTCAGGGTGTTGGCGGATGTGGATGGCAGGACGGTCGTGGCGGTGAGCAGCAGCGGTCCTCCGGCTGCGGCGAGTTGGGCGCCCCCGGCAAGGGCGTCGAGGAAGTTCAGCCCGGTGGCGATTCCAACGGTGGCGGGGGCGGGGAAGAAGGTGGCGGCGACGGTGGCGGCGGTGGCGTACCGGTCGGCGCCTAGGACCGGCTGGGCCGTCGGCTCGGCCGCGAAGGCGGGACCGCCGATGGCATAGGTCGTGCCGGGGTGGGCGGCCAGGTACGCCACGGTGACCGGCGGCAGCGTCGAGCCGGTGGTGAGCAGCACCGCTCCGTGGACGGCGGTGGCTGCTGGCCCGGCGGCGAGGGCGTCGGGGAAGTTCAGCCCGGAGGCGAGCAGCACGGTCGAGGGGTCGCCGAGGGCGTCCGCGACCGAGACCGCGGTGGCGAACCGGTCCGCACCGGCGTAGCGGGTGATCGAGTAGCCCAGACTTGCGAGCTGGGCGCCGATGCTGGCCGGGACCACGTCGGTGCCGCCGAGGATGTAGACCGTGCGGCTGACCGGCAGCACCCGGCGGATCTCGGTCAGGGTGACGGTGGGCAACGCGGTGCCGTGGGTGAGCAGCAGCGGCGCATGGTGCTCGGCGGCCAGCGGCACCCCGACCAGGGCGTCCGGGTAGGCGTCCCCGCGGGCCAGCACCACCGCCCCGGCTCCGCCCTTGGCGAAGGCTGACCGGGACACCGCCGCGGCGGTGGCGTACCGGTCAGCCCCGGCCAGCCGGTCCCAGATCCGTGGTGACAGGTTGAGCACGGCCACCGGGGTGGGACTGCTGGCCGTGGTGCCGTCGCCGAGTCTCGGTCCGCCGTTGACGTCTCCGCCCCAGCAGTGCACGGTGTGGGCGGCTGTCAGGGCGCAGGTGTGCGCAGCTGCCGCCACCAAAGCGGTGGGAGCGGCCAGACCCGTCACGGTGACCGGGGTGGTGTGGCTGACCGGGGCAGTGCCGTCCCCGAGCTGCCCGGCACTGTTGCGACCCCAGCAGTACCCCGTGGCACTGCGGGTCAGCGCACACGCGTGGAAGTCACCGGTGGCCAGCGCCGCGACGGAGGCGAGGGTCACGACCTTGACCGGGACGGTGCTCAGCTTCGTGGTTCCGTTACCCAGAACCCCGTCGACGTTGTTTCCCCAGCAGTACGCCGATCCGGTGCTGAGCAGCGCACAGGTGTAGTAGCGGGCCGCTTTGATCGAGGTCACCCCGGACAGGGACGGGACCCGGACGGGGACGCTGCTGCCCACGGTTGTGCCGTTTCCCAACTCGCCTGCCACGTTGTCGCCCCAGCAATAGGCGAGCCCGCTACCTGTCACTGCGCAGGTGTGGTAATAGCCAGCGGAGATGGCCGTCACCCCTGACAAGCCCAGGACGCGGGGAGGGGTGGGGCCGGGAAGGTAGTCGCTCCCGGCACCGAGCTGCCCAGCTCCGTTGCTTCCCCAGCAGTAGGCGCTGCCGTCTCGGCCAACTGCGCAAGTGTGCAGGTAGCCAGCGCTGACCGATGTCACAGCTGGCAGGCCGGTCACCGCGGTGGGTGTGACGGTACCGTTCCCCCAGCAGTACACGGCGCCGTTAACGGTCACCGCGCAGGTATGTCCGCTGCTCCCATACCCGTCCCCGGCGGCGATTTGTGCGCCCCGGACAGACCCACGACCTGAACAGGCACCGCTCTGGCGGTCGTACTGCCGTCACCAAGCTGGCCGCCGCTGTTGTCGCCCCAGCAGTAGACCAGTCCGTCACTGGTCAGCACGCATGTGTGATCCGCACCAGCCGCCAGCGCGACCACGGGGCTGGCAACAGCCGCTCGTGCTTCGCCGAACGACGCTCCAACCAGCCCCCCAACAATCACGGCTACCACAAGTAGCACTCGCGCCAGCCGTGACACTGTCAGGTCATCTGCAACACGCGCTCTGGTCAGCATGGCTTCCCCCCGTCAGTCGGAACCACAGCGACTGCAACTCGTACCTCCGCGACGGCTTCCGAGGCCTACGGTCCACCGATCGCCGATTCAAGGGGAAGAGGTAACTGTTCAGGTCCCTCACGGCGTGGCGGGTTGATCTTGTCGTGAGGTGCGGGAGGCTTCACTTGTCCGTTCTGCGACTTCCCCCGCAGGCAGGTGCTCTTCGTGGTCGATCCGTCGGTTTCTGCTGTGTCACCGGCTCCCTCGGTGGAGGAGTTGCTCGTCCTGCTTGCTCAGCGCGATGCGCTGATCGCGGCGTTGGCGGGTCGGGTGGCGGAGTTGGAAGCGCGGCTGGGAAAGAACTCCCGGAACTCCTCGAAGCCACCGAGC
>DATCDE010000097.1 GCA_036510875.1 Actinomycetes bacterium | reverse complement strand
CATGACCAGCGACCAGCAAGCCCTCTACGACCTGTTCAACCTCCCCAGATGGGCACCGACCCCGACTTAGGTCATAGGAACCAACACTCCCTGCACCACCCGTGACCTGCAAGAACACTCCTCATGATCAACTTATCTAGGAAACTCCGGCTGGGCCCCACCCGACCTGCTCAGACTGCCAGTCCCACGGGTCGTGCACAGGCGGCGCCAATGGCGGCACACCCGGCCGCACCCAGAGCCCACTTTCCGGCCTTGGCGGCGGACGGGCCGGCGGCCGGCGCGCCTCGCCAGTCGTTGCTGACTACTGCGTCGGTCATAGCTCAGCTGTCCGGGAAGAGCCGGTCGAGGGCAGGGCCGCGGAGCGCGTCGGCGGCCGACGCGGGCAGGTTGCTATTTGCCTCCAGGCTGTCCGCTATCGCCATCGTGATCAGCTCCGCTTTGACCGCAGCATCGTCCAGCTTGGCCGCAGGAGCCGTCGGCCGGCCGCGCAGCTTCAGTTGGGGCGAGGCCAGGAGAATGGGCATCGTCCACTCCTTATGCCGGTCGGCGACCGCGCTGGGTGCGCACCTCCAACACCGCGTCACCACCATCCTTGACGCACAGACAACCTGACTCTGCGCGGGACCCGCGGCCGGCTCCCAACGATGACCTGCTCTCCAAAACGCCACATTGCTGATCCAACCGTTACAGCCAGCCGGAACGTCGTTACAAACCAGGCCGCGGAGCGCCCGGCCGGTTTTCGGTGACCCACCATCGGCACTGCGCGTCTCCGGCCGAACTCGACATGACGGCCAGGACCAGTCAACCGGCGGGTGTCAGGAGGTTCTGGTCAGTCACGGCGAACTCGGCCCAGGATTCGTTGTTGACCGAGCCTGTGTCGTCCCTGAGCACGCGGGTCACCGAAGGGTCATCGGCGGTGATGATCAAGACCCTTCCGTCGCTGGCCGCGATCCAATCCCAGTTCGGCGCCCAGAACGCTGGCCCGAAGAGGTAGTTGGCCTCGCTCGGAGCGGCCGGGAAGGACAGCAACGTTCGCGGCCCCGAGCCATCGTCGAGCACGACCTCGGTCTGGCCCCCGTCAGACGTTGTGCTGACCCGCTCCCCGCTGGGGCTGACCGTCGGATAGGTCAACGGGTCCGGTTGGGACGGTACGTCAGCCGTTGGAACGTCCTCGACCTCTCCCGTTCGAACATCCACGATTTTCCGCCATCCCGCGGTCAGGTGCATCCCCGGGGGAGGGGTTGTCGCGACTTCTTGAGGGTTCATCCGGAACATTGTCACTTCGAGCCGACCGTCGGGCAGCCACGCAAGCTGTGGACCCATGTCCTTGCCCGCTGTCTTGGAGTTCGACGTGACCTGGTCCCCAACGCACAGCACGTCCTTGTCTGGCTGGCCGGCCGCCGCAACGACCCGAACGCACCGAGATTGCCCGGCGAAGTAGGCAACAGTGCCCTGCAGCGAACTGTCCGGTTGCTGAGCCAGCGACGCGAAGTCCGGTCGCTTCCAGTTCGCTGAGATCACCCACTCGACCACGAAGGTTCCCACAGCGATAACTACCACCACTGCCAAGGCGATGATGGCACCGACGACCACCCGGGACCTACGCGTTCGCGGGGGCCGTGCCTTCACGCCGGATCCGGGGCTGCTTATGGTGCCCTCCTTCGTCGGCGGCGTCCTCAGAGCGATGTTGCGAACAGTCGGCTTCGACCGATCCGAGCATCGCGCGGCTGGACAAAATCGAACAGAGGAGAACGTCCTGGCCGCCCGCCCGGATCCCGCCATAGGCCCCTGCGATTCCAGCATTCCGTTACAGCCAAGGATTTTCGCTACAGAACCAGGTTGCGGGTAGAGCCTCGCGCGCTTGCCGAGCGGGGAGCTGGACGGGGTGCGCCAGGTAGCCGCCGACAACGTTGCCCTGCGGTCACAGCTACGACACATCGAGAGCGCCGTGCCGTCGTGGTCATGCCTGCCTTCTGCCGGGGATGTCCCTTGCGAAAGAGAGGTCGCTGATGGTCCTGGCGTCGATCCTGTGCGCGCGCAGCAGTTGCTCGACCAGAGTGCTAAACAACCACCCTCGGTACGCGCGGACGGCCCAGCCTGCTTCCTGTACCAGGCCGTCGTAGACGTCATGGCCGACGAGCACCGCGACCAGGTCGGTTGCGTGTTCGACGTCCAGGTGGGGCCGGAGGCAACCCAGCTCGGCGATCCTCGCCACCATCGCGCGCTGTCCGTTGCGCCGGTTCGCTGCGACCGCACGCCAGTATTGGTCGACGTAGTGAGCTCTCTAAGAGCGTGTCTGGAAACTGCTGTGACTGGTGAGCGGCGTGTTACACGTGGGGAATGAGTGAGCTCCTGGTAGGCCAGTGGTGTCGAAGCCATAGCGCTACCAGGAGCTCACTTGTCATCTTCGCTGATCTGCACGTGC
>DATCDE010000096.1 GCA_036510875.1 Actinomycetes bacterium | reverse complement strand
CCTCGGCCAGCAGCGTGTCGAGGTCCAGGGCCCGCTTGGTGGTCACCAGCTCGGACAGCCGGACCTGGCGCGGCGGCACCCGCGCCCAGTCCCGCGCCTGCAGTCCGTGGTCGGGGTAGGGCCGCCCCTCGCCCACCCGCCGGAAGATCACCGCCCGATCCTACGGGGGCTGGCTATCCTCCGGCCATGGCCGACGACGCGACGATGGTCGACAAGATCCGCTCCGGGTACGGCTTCACCGGCCCCGCGCTCGACCTGGGTGCGCTGGTCACGGCCGACGCCGCCCATCCGGACGCGCCGGTCCGGATCCCGCTGGGGAGGCCGTCCGACCGGATCAGCTCCCGGGCGAAGGACGTCGGCCAGCAGTGGACGGGGACCGGCTACCCGGTCGAGTTCCTCAGCCTGGGTGGGCAGGGGACCGGGGTGCCGATCCGGGTGACCGTCACCTCATTCGGCCCGCCGCTGCTGTCCAAGGTGCTCGGGCTGAACGAGACCCAGGAGTCCTCGCTCGGCCTGGTCTTCCACTACGCCGACAAGGCCGGCCTGCCGCTGCTCGACCTGAACGACCTGCGCGCGGTCATCGCCTACCTGGTCAGCGACGAGGGGCAGGCGGACCTGGAGGGCCTCGGCGGGCTGGCCAAGAGCACCGCCGGGGTGATCCTGCGCGAGCTGATCGGCTTTTAGGACCAGGGTGCCGACGTGTTCTTCGGCGAGCCGGAGTTCAGCTCCTCCGAGCTGCTGCGCACGGCCCCCGACGGGCGCGGGATGGCCTCCGTGCTCGAGCTGCCGCGGTCCAGGACCGGCCCGCGCTGTTCTCCACCTTCCTCATGTGGCTGCTGGCCGACCTGTTCTCCGACCTCCCCGAGGTCGGCGACGACGACAAGCCCAAGTTGGTGTTCTTCTTCGACGAGGCGCACTTGCTGCTTGCGGACGCCTCGAAGGACTTCCTGGCCTCGATCACCCAGACCGTCCGGCTGATCCGCTCGAAGGGCGTGGGGGTCTTCTTCGTGACCCAGACGCCCATGGACGTCCCCACCGACGTCCTGGCCCAGCTCGGCAACCGGGTGCAGCACGCGCTGCGGGCGTTCACCCCGGACGACGCCAAGGCGCTGCGGGCCACCGTCTCGACCTTCCCGAACAGCGACTACGACCTGGCGGAGCTGCTCACCCAGCTGGGCATCGGCGATGCGGTCGTCACCGTGCTCTCCGAGCGTGGCGCCCCGACCCCGGTGGTCTGGACCCGGATGCGCGCACCCGAGTCGCTCATGGGCCCGACCGACCCCGCGCAGATGCAGGCGGCCGTGGCCGCCTCGCCGCTGCAGGCCGAGTACGGGACGCCGGTCGACCGGGACTCCGCCTACGAGCGGCTGGCCGCCCGGCTGGCCCCACCACCCGCACCGCCGGCGCCGTCCGAGCCGGCCCCGGCCCCCGCCGACGAGCCGGCGTCCCGCCGCGAGGGCCCGACCGGCGGGATGCTGGAGAACGCCATGGGCAACCCGGCCTTGAAGGCGATCGCGGTGTCCGCGGCCACCGCGCTCGGGCGCGAGATCGTGCGTGGCATCTTCGGGACGGCGCGCAAGCGGCGACGGTGATCCCGGGGCCGCCGGACCAGAGCGGAGGATGCGAGATTCGAACTCGCGAGGGGTTGCCCCCAACACGCTTTCCAAGCGTGCGCCCTAGGCCACTAGGCGAATCCTCCGCCGCTGAGGGTACAAGGGTGCCGACGGCCGGCTGAAATCCGTCCGGGTACAGTGGCTGCCGACCCCCCGTGTGGCGTCATCCCGTGAACTCCCCCAGGGCCGGAAGGCAGCAAGGGTAAGCAGGCTCTGGCGGGTGCGCGGGGGGTCCCGCCTCCCCTGGGGGATGTCCGTGCCCCCGGCTAAGGTGGCCGCGTGGCACTCGCGCTGTACCGCCGCTACCGGCCGGACTCGTTCGCCGAGGTCATCGGCCAGGAGCACGTCACCGGACCGCTCCAGCACGCGCTGGCCAACGACCGGGTGCACCACGCGTACCTGTTCAGCGGACCGCGCGGCTGCGGTAAGACGACGTCCGCCCGGATCCTCGCTCGCGCGCTGAACTGCGAGCAGGGGCCCCGGTCCGAGCCCTGCGGCGAGTGCCAGTCCTGCCGCGACCTGGCCCGCGGGGGGCCGGGCAGCCTCGACGTGATCGAGATCGACGCCGCCTCGCACGGCGGCGTCGACGACACCCGTGAGCTGCGCGAGAAAGCGTTCTACTCGCCGGCCTCCTCCCGCTACAAGATCTACATCATCGACGAGGCGCACACGATCAGCGACAAGGGGTTCGACGCCCTGTTGAAGATCGTGGAGGAGCCGCCGCCGCACCTGAAGTTCATCTTCGCCACCACGGAGCCGGAGAAGGTGCTCGGCACCATCCGGTCACGTACCCACCACTACCCGTTCCGGCTGGTGCCGCCGAAGACCCTGCAGGAGCACCTGCAGCGCGTGTGCGACGCCGAGGGCGTGAGCGTCGGCCCCGGCGTGCTGCCGATGGTGGTGCGGGCCGCCACCGGCTCGGTTCGCGACGCGCTGTCGGTGCTCGACCAGCTGATCGCCGGGGCGGGCCCGGAGGGCGTCACGCACGGGTACGCGGCCTCGCTGCTCGGCTACACCGACGCCACGCTGCTCGACGACGTGCTCGACGCGTTCGCCGCCGGTGACGGCGCGACCGTCTTCGAGACCGTGGACCGGGTGATCGAGAGCGGCATCGACCCCCGCCGGTTCGCCGCCGACCTGCTGGAGCGGCTGCGCGACCTGGTGATCCTGCAGCGGGTGCCGGACGCCGTGGCCAAGGGGCTGCTGCTCGCCGCGGCGGACCAGATCAGCCGGATGGAGTCCCAGTCGGCCCTGTTCGGCGCCGCCGAGCTGTCCCGGGCGGCCGACCTGGTGAGCTCCGGGCTCACCGAGATGCGCGGGGCCACGGCGCCCCGACTGCAGCTGGAGCTCATCTGTGCCCGGGTACTGCTCCCCGGCTCCGACAGCGACCCCGAGCGCGGGCTGCGCGCGCGGCTGGACCGGCTCGAGCGCCGGTTCGCGATCAGCGGACCACCGGCCGAGGCCCCGGCGGCCCCGGTTCGCCCGGCGGTCCAGCCGGTGGTTGAGCGGGGCCAGCCGGCGCCCGAGTCCGTGACAGCGGCCGGACACGAGCCGGTGGCTGAGCCGGAGCCCGCGCCTCCGGCGCCGGCCGAAGAGGCCCCCGCTCCCGGCGGGCTCGACGTCCACTCGGTGCGTCGGATGTGGCCCGAGGTGCTCGAGCGGGTCAAGGTCAAGCGCCGGGTGACCTGGATGATGCTGTTCGACAAGGTGCAGGTGCTCGGGGTCGACGGGCAGACCCTCACCCTCGGCTTCCCGGACGCCGGCTCGGTCAAGAACTTCACCTCGAGCGGTCACGACGAGGTGCTGCGGCAGGTGCTCATCGACGTCCTCGGCGTCGACTGGCGGATCGACCCGGTGCACCAGCCCGGCGCCCGTCCCGCGACGTCCACCCCGCCGCCGGCCAGCAGCGGACCCGCGGCCGAGCCGGCCGGCGGGCCAGCCCCCGCGGGCCCGCCCGCCGCGGCGGCACCGGCGGACGACGAGGTCGACCTCACCGACTCCGACGACGTTGACGAGGGGCTCACCGGGGCGGAGCTGATCGCCCGCGAGCTCGGCGGCCAGGTGATCGGCGAGGTCGGCAACGGCTGATCCGGCCGTCCACCCCGTAGGCTCGGTACCGTCCGACCGAACGAGGAGAAACCCGTGTTTCCCGGTGGCGAACCTGATCTGAGCGCCCTGCTGGCCCAGGCGCAGCAGATCCAGCAGCAGCTGGCCCAGGCCCAGCAGACGATCGCCGACGCGCGGCTCACCGGCACGGCCGGCGGTGGCCTGGTCAGCGCCACGGTCACCGGGTCGCTCGAGCTGGTGTCCCTGACCCTAGCCCCGCAGACCGTGGACCCGGACGACGTGGAGACCCTCGTCGACCTCGTGCTCGCAGCGGTGCGGGACGCACAGCGGCAGGCGCACGAGCTGCAAAAGTCCACGATGGCGCCGTTCGACGCCGCGGGCGACGCGCTGGGCAACCTCGGGCTCCCGGGGTAACGGCATGTACGAGGGAGTTGTCCAGGACCTCATCGACGAGCTCGGCCGGCTGCCCGGCGTGGGACCGAAGAGCGCCCAGCGGATCGCGTTCCACCTGCTGCAGGCCGACCAGGTCGACGTCCGTCGGCTGGCCCAGGTGCTGCTCGAGGTGAAGGACAAGGTCCGGTTCTGCCGGACCTGTTTCAACGTGGCCGAGGCGGAGGAGTGCCGGATCTGCCGTGACCCGCGGCGCGACCGGTCGGTGCTGTGCGTCGTCGAGGAACCCAAGGACGTCGTGGCGGTCGAGCGGACCGGCGAGTTCCGCGGCCGCTACCACGTGCTCGGCGGGGCGATCAGCCCGATCGAGGGGGTCGGCCCGGACGACCTGCGGGTGCGCGAGCTGATGACCCGGCTGGCCGACGGCACGGTGACCGAGCTGATCCTGGCCACCGACCCGAACCTGGAGGGCGAGGCCACGGCCACCTACCTGGCCCGTCTGGTCAAGCCGATGGGACTGCGCGTCACCCGGCTGGCCAGCGGCCTGCCCGTGGGCGGCGACCTGGAGTACGCGGACGAGGTCACGCTCGGGCGGGCCTTCGAGGGAAGGCGGCTGTTGGATGTCTGAGGTGTCAGGGACGACGGGGCTGGACGAGTTCGCCCACGACATCGCCGCCCACATTGCCACGTTCATCACCGGAGTCGAGGAGGTGGCGGCGGCCCGGGTGCCGGAGACCGCGGTCTCCGAGCTGCTCGTGCAGCTGGCCCAGCTGTCGATGGCAGGGGCGATGCTGGGCGCCGTGCGCGACGTCGTCCCCCACGACCGGTTCGAGGAGGACACCGGCGAGGACCCGGACGCCGACCCGTTGCGCGAGTCGCTCGCCTCGCTGCTCGAGGGCGTCGACGAATACGCCTCGGTGTTCGACCCGCTGGTGCCGGACCGCCCGGTGCGCGGCCGGATCTCCGACGACATCGCCAACGTCGCCATCGACGTGGCCCACGGCCTGCGGCACCACACCGCCGGCCGGCTGGACGAGGCGCTGTGGTGGTGGCAGTACTCGTACCTGGCCAACTGGGGCGCCCACGCGCTGAACGCCCAGCGGGCGCTGCTGTCGATCGTCTCCCACCAGCGGCTGGACGCCGACGAGGAGTCCGCGGCGGCCGCTCAGGCGGACGCGCTGCTGCGCGACTGACCTGAGACGCCTGTCTCGATATCCGGACAACCGGCTGCTACGAGCCGGCTGCCGGTATCCTGTCCCTTCCGCCCCAGGATCCTCGTGGAGGAGGCGCGCGCCGTGGCCCTCGTCGTGCAGAAGTACGGCGGCTCCTCCGTCGCCAACGCCGAGAGCATCAAGCGAGTCGCCCGACGGATTGTGGAGACCCGCAGGACGGGCAAGGACGTCGTCGTGGTCGTGTCCGCGATGGGGGACACCACCGACGAGCTGATCGACCTCGCCCAGCAGGTGTCCCCGCTCCCCCCTGGCCGCGAGCTCGACATGCTGCTCACGGCCGGCGAGCGCATCTCGATGGCCCTGCTGGCGATGGCGATCTCCGACCTGGGCGTCGAGGCGCGGTCGTTCACCGGCAGCCAGGCCGGCGTCATCACCGACGCCGTCCACGGCAAGGCCCGGATCATCGACGTCACCCCTGGACGCATCCAGCACGCGCTGGCCGAGGGCGCGGTCGCGATCGTCGCCGGCTTCCAGGGCGTCTCGCAGGACACCAAGGACATCACCACGCTCGGCCGGGGCGGCTCGGACACCACCGCCGTCGCGCTGGCCGCGGCCCTGGACGCCGAGGTCTGCGAGATCTACACCGACGTCGACGGCGTCTTCAGCGCCGACCCGCGGATCGTCCCGTCGGCCCGTCGGCTGCCCTACGCCAGCTACGAGGAGATGCTCGAGCTGGCCGCCAGCGGCGCCAAGGTGCTGCACCTGCGCTGCGTCGAGTACGCCCGCCGCTACAGCATGCCGATCCACGTGCGGTCGTCGTTCAGTGGCCGCCAGGGCACCTGGATCGACGCCGAGCCGCCCCCAGTGGAAGGAACGTCCGTGGAGCAGCCGATCATCGCCGGGGTCGCCCATGACCGCAGCGAGGCCAAGGTCACCGTGGTTGGCGTCCCGGACCAGCCGGGCGAGGCGGCGGTCATCTTCGAGACCGTGGCCAACGCCGAGATCAACATCGACATGATCGTGCAGAACGTGTCGGCCGCCGCGACCGGGCGCACCGACATCTCGTTCACCCTGCCCAAGGCCGAGGGCCAGAAGGCGATGGCCGCGCTGACCAAGCGGCAGGGCGAGATCGGCTTCGAGTCACTGCGCTACGACGACCAGATCGGCAAGATCTCCCTGGTCGGCGCCGGCATGCGATCGCACCCCGGGGTGTCGGCGGCCTTCTTCCGCGCGCTGGCCGACAGCGGTGTGAACGTCGAGCTGATCTCCACCTCGGAGATCCGGATCTCGGTGGTCACTCGGGCCGACGACGTCGACCGGGCGGTGGCCGCGGTGCACACCGCGTTCGGGCTGGACGCCGAGACCCAGGAGGCCGTCGTGTACGGCGGGACCGGCCGATGAGCGCCGACCGTCGCCGCCTCAACGTCGGCGTCGTCGGTGCCACCGGGCAGGTCGGCGCGGTGATGCGCCGGCTGCTCGACGAGCGCGACTTCCCGGTGGCCGAGGTGCGCTACTTCTCCTCCGCGCGCTCGGCCGGCTCGGTGCTGCCGTGGCGCGGCGACCAGGTCGTGGTCGAGGACGCCTCGACAGCCGACCTCACCGGCCTGGACATCGCGCTGTTCTCGGCCGGCGGCTCCGCGGCCAAGGCGCTGGCGCCGCGGTTCGCCGCGGCCGGCGCCATCGTGGTCGACAACTCCTCGGCCTGGCGGATGGACCCCGACGTCCCGCTGGTCGTCAGCGAGGTCAACCCGCAGGCGCTCGCCGACATCCGCAAGGGCATCGTCGCCAACCCCAACTGCACCACGATGGCCGCCATGCCGGTGCTCCGGCCGCTGCACGAGGCAGCCGGCCTGCGCCGGCTGGTCATCAGCACCTACCAGGCGGTGTCCGGCAGCGGGCTTGCCGGCGTCGAGGAACTCGACGGCCAGGTGCGGGCCGCGGTCAGCCAGGACCTCGCGGCGCTCACCCACGACGGGACAGCGGTGGAGCTGCCCGCACCCAAGAAGTACGTGCGGCCAATCGCCTTCGACGTCATCCCGCTCGCCGGGAGCCTGGTCGACGACGGCTCCGGGGAGACCGACGAGGAGCAGAAGCTGCGCAACGAGAGCCGCAAGATCCTCGGCATCCCGGACCTGCTGGTCTCCGGGACCTGCGTGCGCGTCCCGGTGTTCACCGGCCACTCGCTGTCGATCAACGCCGAGTTCGAGCGGCCGCTGTCGGTCGAGCGGGCCACCGAGCTACTGACCGGCGCGCCGGGGGTCGAGCTCTCCGAGGTGCCCACCCCGCTGGAGGCGGCCGGGCACGACCCCTCGTACGTGGGCCGGATCCGCCAGGACTCCACCGTGCCGGACGGCCGGGGGCTGGTGCTGTTCGTCAGCAACGACAACCTGCGCAAGGGCGCTGCCCTGAACGCCGTCCAGATCGCCGAGCTGGTAGCCGCTCGACTCTGAGCCGACAGCCGACAGCCGATCGCTCGGGCTGTCTGTCGATTCCGGTCGCAGCCATTCGTCGTCATGATGGGCAGGCGGATCACCGCCCGCGACGGACCACTGCGGAGGAACCGATGAAGTACATGCTGCTCATCTACACCAACCCGGAGAACTGGGCCACGCTCAGCCAGGACGAGACCCAGCAGGTGATGAAGGAATACCTCACTTTCGCCGACGAGCTGCGTGCCGCCGGAGAGCTCGTCGGCGGCGACCCGCTGCAGGGGCCGGAGACGGCCACCACCGTGCGGATTCCGGCCAGCGGTCGGACCGTCACCGACGGCCCGTTCGCCGAGACCAAGGAGCACCTGGCCGGGTACTTCCTCGTCGAGTGCGAGGGGCTGGACCGCGCCCTGGCCCTGGCTGCTCGCATCCCGGACGCCCGCTACGGCGGAGCGGTCGAGGTCCGGCCGATCGCCGACATGTGAGGTGGACGCCGTGGACCGCCGCATCGTGCTCGAGGACCTGCTCCGGACCGAGTCCGGGCGGATCGTCGGTGCGCTGATGCGGCGGTTCGGCGATCTCGACCTCGCCGAGGACTGCTACCAGGAGGCCTGCCTGGCCGCCTGGGAACACTGGCCGGTGAACGGGGTGCCAGCCAACCGTGGCGGGTGGCTCATGGCGACCGCCCGCAACCGGGCGGTGGACCGGCTGCGCCGGGAGTCCAGACGGTTGGGCAAGGAAACCGACGCGTCGGGCCTCCGGCCTGGACAGGAACCGGCCGTGCCCGGACCGGAGGACGTCACCGGACCCCTCGACGACGACGAGCTGCGGCTGTTGCTGCTGTGCTGCCACCCGGCGCTGGCTCAGGACGCTCAGATCGCGCTGACGCTGCGCACGGTCGGCGGGCTGACGACGCCGGAGATCGCGCGTGCGTTCCTCGTCCCGCTACCCACCATGGCCCAGCGGCTGGCCAGGGCCAGGCGCAAGATCGCCCTCGCGGGCATCCCTTTCCGGCTGCCCCCGGACGACGAGCTGGCCGACCGGACAGCCGCCGTCCGACGGGTCGTCTACCTGGTGTTCAGCGAGGGCTACGCCGCGACCGGGACCGACAGCGTGGTCCGCCCGGACCTGTCCACCGAGGCGATCCGGCTCGGCCGGCTGCTTGTCGCCCTCCTCCCGGGCGACGCGGAGACGATGGCGCTGCTCGCCCTCATGCTGCTGCACGACGCCCGGCGCCCGGCTCGGGTGGGGGTGGTCGGCGAGCTGGTCCCGCTGGAGGAGCAGGACCGCTCGTCCTGGGACGGTCGGCAGATCGCCGAGGGTCTCGGCCTCGTCGAAGCCGCCCTGGTCACCGGGCCGGTCGGGCCCTACCAGGTTCAGGCGGCGGTTGCCGCGCTGCACGCGCAGGCGACCGACGCGACGGACACCGACTGGCCGCAGATCCTCGGCCTGTACCGGCTGCTGGAGACGCTGGCGCCGGGGCCAGTGGTCACACTCAACCGGTTGGTGGCGCTGGCGATGGTCGAGGGGGCCGCCGCGGCCCTGGTCGAGCTCGACAGGCTGTCCGCGGCTGGCCTCCTGAGCCCGCTGCCCGAGCACCGCGTCCCCGCCGTCCGGGCCCATCTGCTGGACCGAGCCGGTCGGCACGAGGAGGCGGCCACGGACTACCGGCGGGCCGCTGCCACCGCCGCCACCGAGCCCGAGCGCGCCTACCTGCGTCGCCGGCTGGCTAGGGTCACGGGGTAGAGGGGTCGACCAGCCGAGTCGGACGAGGAGGAGCCGTGGGCACTGTGGAGCGGGTAGCCGAAAGCGTCGAGGTCGGGCCAGGTGTCGTGGTGGGCACCGGCCGATATGCGCTCGGCAACGCCGACGGCCGCTACTTCGCGGTCACCCGACGCTGCCGACACCTCGGCGCCGACCTCGCCGGCGGCCGCGTGGACGAAGCCGGCTGCCTCATCTGCCCGTGGCACCAGTCGGCGTACGACGTCGACACCGGCCGGATGGTCCGCGGACCACAGGGCGTATTCGCGAAGGTGCCGGGGCTGGGCTGGGGCTTTCGGATGCTCACCCGGGTGCTCCCACTCGGGCGGACGCCGGTGACCGAGCGGGACGGCGGGCTGTACCTGGAGCCTTAAGCCGCCGACACGTGGGCCGGCCCACCGTGGCGGGCGAGCTCGGCGGCCAATGCTCGGTAGTCGGCCTCGGCAGTCTCCCGCGGCTGGCGCGGCTGGATGTCGACCCACAGCGCCAGGCTCGAACCGCGCAGCTACTGTAGCCCGGCCGGCCGGCCGGCCGGCCCAGCACGAACAGGTGCAGGTGCGCCCCTCGGTCGCCCCACTTGTTCACGTGGACCCCCCTGATGTGGCCGAGCGCCCGTACGGCCCGCTCGACGCGGACGACGAGCAGCCCCATCTCGGCCGCGTGCACCTCGTCGAGGTGCGCGCGAGGGCTGAGGATCGCCCCGAACGGTAGGCCGATCGGGGCGCCGAGAATGGCCAGCAGCCACCGCTTGTCGCTCCAGATCACACCTTCGTCAGGGTTCGCGCAGCGCCAGCAGGCGGCAGGCTCCTCGCCGTTGCGGGACGGCTCCGGCAGCACCGGTGGATCGAGCGGCCTGACCCGGAGGCCGTCCGGCCCGAACGGGAAGTTCTCCCACATCGCCCGGTCGGGCGCCGACAGCCGGCCCTCGGGGTCGGCCGCCGCCAGGGCGCGCGTAGAACTGCTGCGGTGTCTCGAGCATGGTCCGGATCTTCGCCCGACCGGCGCGAGCCGGTCAACCGTCCCGCCAGGTGCTGCCCCTGGTTCGGCACTGACCACCTTGGTTCCGTCCTCGCCGAAGCGGACCGCCTGACGGGCCCGAGGTCAGCTCGTCGTATCGCCGGCCGGCGCCTCGAACAGACCGATCTCGACGGCCTTGCGGACCGCTTCACGCCGGTTGGCCACCCCGAGCTTGCGGTAGATCTTCGCGGTGTGCGTCTTCACCGTGTTGACCGAGACGTACTGCCCGGCCGCGATCTCCGCGTTGGACATGGGGGTGCGTAGGTAGCGCAGGATGCTGAGCTCCCTGGGGGTGAGCTGCTCGTCCCAACCGTGGGCCCGCTGAACGACCGGCTGGGCCATCAGCTCGATGAGGTGCGCCAACAGCTCCGGCTGCGTCGTCCCCCGGTCCACGTGCGCGGACAGGATCGGTCGCAGCCGGTCCGGCTGGGCTAGGAACGGACGCAGCAGCCCCGCTGGGGCGGCCGCGACCAGCGCCGACTCCAGCGCCTCGTGCGCCTGCCCCTGCTGACCCAGATCGGCCAGAGCCAGACAGCGCAGGACAAGCCACCCGACCGCTATGTGGGGAAAGCGCCGGTCAGCCGCAAGCTCACCCAGCTCGTCGAGCGCCCGTTCCAGCGCGCCGGTACGGATCAGCAGAGCGGCACGGGAGTAGAGCATCATCCGGTACGTCGGACCCGACGTGGGGGCCATCGCGACGGCCAGCGCAGCTTCGAGGGAACCCTCGGCGAGGAGGCACTCAGCCTCCAGGCAGTTGACCATGCTCTCACCGAACGGCGGCAGGTTCCCGGTCGTGTCCAGCTCCCGCGCCTCGGCGAGGTCGACCCTGGCCGCCTCGAAGTCCCCCTGGGCGACGCAGCTGAGCCCACGGTAGAAGTGCGCCAGGACCCGCATGGCCCACTCGGCGCGGGGCATGGACTCGATCACCTGGTCCGTGTACCGACGGGCGTCGTCCAGGTCGCCTCGCCAGTAGGCCAGCCAGCCCAGATAGCTGCTGGCGACGACCAGCGAGCCGAGGTCGCTCCAGCCAAGCTCGGCGGCCTTGTCGAGCACCGCATGGGCCTCCGACTCGATCGACACCAGGTCACCGGTGGCGATCATGGGCACGCACAGCTCGGCCCGGGCCAGCAGCTCGATCGCGGTGAACCCACGGGCCCGCGCGGTATCCCTGGCCGACGTCAGTAGCCGGATGGCGGCCGCCACGTCCTCCTGCAACCGGGCCTCGCCCATCCCCAGCCCGAGGGCGACGAGGGCGGCCGTGGACGGATCCGGCACCCAGGCGCTCCGCTTCAGCTCGGCCATGATCGCTCGTCCGTCGCGCACCGCCTCGGTCAGCGACGTGCGGTCGGTGAGGATGAACAGCCGCAGCACGGCCAAGCGGACCTCGAACCGGTACCGATAGGCCTCGGGGAGCCGCGCGGCCTCGGCCACTGCGCGCTTCAGCTCGAGCAGCGGGGCCTCCTGGTCCTCCGGCCGAAGGTGTGCCAGGGACCGCGCGAGGTGGTACTCCGCCGCGCGGTCCGAGTCGGCCGGCAGCAGGGCGATCAGCTCGAGCACGGTCTGGCCGTGGCCCTCCAGGGCGAGGTCGAGCCACCTGTCCGCCATGATCGACTCCGCCCAGTCGACGTCCTGGCCGGCCAGCGCGTGCCGGATGGCCCGTACCGGGTCGTGGTCCAGCCACCACCGCGCCGCCAGCAGCTCCGCCTTGAGCGCTCCGGTGGGGTCCTCGTACTGGCGTCGCCTGCGCATGTGGGCGGCGAACACCGGGTGCCAGCGGTACCACCGGTGGTCGTCGTCGTCCCCGGAGAGCGTGATGAACAGGTTCTGCCGCTCGCACTCGGCGAGGACGGCCTCCCCGTCGCTGCCGCCGGTGACCGTGTCGACCAGCTGCCCGCAGACATCGTCGTCCACCGTCGCGGAGAGGACGAACTCCCGGAGCCGCTGCGGCAACGCCTCGAGCACCTCCCCCGTCAGGTAGTCCGACAGCGCACGGTCCCGGGCGGCGAAGGTACGGACGAACGTCGACACGTCGACGGCTCCCTTGATGGAGAGCGCCGCCATCCGGACGCCGGCCGGCCAGCCTTCGGTGGCCTCGTGCAGCGCGGCCGCCTCCTGCGGCTGGAGCGTGACCCCCGACTGCTCGAACAGCAGCGCCGACTCCTCCGAGGTGAAGGCCAGGTCCCGGTGCCGGAGGACGGCGACCTCCCCGGCCAGCCGGAGCCGCTGGAGGGCCAACGGCGGGTCGGCTCGGGAGGCCATCAGCACGTGCAGCGTCGGCGGCCCCCAGCGCAGCAGCCGGTCGAGGACCGTCATCGCCTCGGTCGAGCCGACGACTTCCTGGACGTCGTCAAGGACCAGCAGGAGCGGCTCGTCGATGCGGGCCAGGGCCGCGAGGAGCGCATCGACGAAGCGCTGTGAGTCGAGCAGCAGCGGCGGCGGGAGCAGCCTGAGCAGGCTGGCCGCTGCCTCCGGACGGTCGGCGCGGAACGGTCCCTGGAGCGCCGCGAGCAGATCCCCGTTGAGCCGCGGGACATCCGCGTCGACTCGGTCGAGGGTCAGCCAGGCGATGCGGTTGAAGGCCCCCTGTTGGCTCAGCCAGGAGGACAGCAGCACCGACTTGCCGAACCCGGCGCCCCCGGCGACCAGCGTCGCCCGGTCCTGCGACGTGACCCTGGTCAGCCGGTCGAACAGCCGCCGCCTGGACACCACGTCACTGGGAACTCGGGGAGGGCTCAGCCGGACGGCGAGGCCGACGTCGATGACGCCCGTCGCCTTCCGCACGCTCGCCCTCCTCCCCGGTCAGCCAGGTCTGAGCCTACGGGGAGTCTCATTCCCGCAGGGTGATCTAAGCAGGCACCAACGGCACGAGCATGTCGAGGGAGCGAATGGTCCGGTGGGCGAACACCGGGGGTCCGGGGGTCCGGGAGGTGACGGCTGTGCCCTGGTACGAGTTCAGGATCGTGGGACGCCTCGATCCGGCCACCCTCGCCGCGTTCCCGGGCTTCGTGTCGAGCACCGAGCCGGTCGAGACCGTGCTGGTCGGGCCGGTCGACGGCTCGGACACCGTGACGACGGTCCTGGCCGAGATCCAGAATCTCGGGCTCGAGCTGGTGGAGATGCGGCAGCTGCCCTCACCGAAGCGGCCGGAGTCCGAAGAGCAGGCGAACGAGCAGGAGGAGACATGAGCGCGGTGAGCAGCAGGACCGACACAGCCGCCGCTGCCCCCTACTTGGCTGAGGCCGAGCAGGTGCTGGCCGGCCTCGGGTCCGATCAGGAGCGCGGCCTGTCCGCCGAGGAGGCACGCTCCCGGCTGGCTTCGTATGGACCCAACGAGATCACCGGCGAGAAGCCGCCGTCGATGGTCGCGGTCGCGCTGTAGCAGCTGCGCGACCCGACGAACCACATGCTCGTCGCGGTCACGGCCGTGAGCTTCCTCATCGGCGAGGTCTCCACCGGGGTCATCGTCGCGTTGCTCATCGTCGTCAACGTGGTGCTCGGCGCCCGCCAGGAGCTCAAGGCGCGCGAGCGTCGACGCGCTGTCGAAGCTGCAGGTACCGAAGGCCAAGGTGGTCCGCGACGGCTCGCTGGCCCTCGTCCCGGCCGTCGAGGTCGTCCCCGGCGACCTGCTGCAGGTTGAGGCCGGCGACATCATGCCGGCGGACGCCCGGATCGTCCGCTCGGCCACGCTCGAGGCCCAGGAGGCGGCCCTGACCGGCGAGAGCGCCCCGGTCAGCAAGGACGCCCACGCCCTGGCTGGGCCCGAGGTCGCGCTCGGTGACCGCTCCAACTTGCTGTTCCAGAACACCTCGGTCACCCGCGGGACGGCGACCGCGGTCGTCACGGCGACTGCCATGCAGACCCAGATGGGCCAGATCGCCACGATTCTGACCTCGGTCTCGCGGACCCGGTCGCCCCTGCAGAAGGAGCTGGACTCCCTCACCAAGGTCCTGGGCGTCATCGCCTGGACCGCCGTCGCGTTCATCGTCGTCGTCGGGCTGGCGCGCGGCATGCCGGCCGACCAGCTCCTCCTGCTGGGCACCGCCATGGCGATCTCGGCCATCCCCACCGGCCTGCCAGCCTTCGTGTCCGGCCTGCTCTCCTACGGCGCCAAGCAGCTGGCCGAGGCGAGGCCGTGGTGAAGAACCTGACCGACGCCGAGACGCTCGGGGCCACCAGCGCGATCAACACCGACAAGACCGGCACGCTGACCCTGAACCAGATGGTGATCTCGACCATCTACGCGAACAGCTCCTGGTTCACCGTGGACGGTGAGGGCTACCGCAAGAGCGGCTCGATCCGATCCGTCGCGGGTGCTCCCGTCCCGGACTTCACGAGACTTGCCCTGGGCTTGTGTCTGGACAGCGACGCCACTGTCTTCGACGACGGCGCCGTCGTGGGCGACCCGACCGAGGCGGCCCTGGTCGTGCTGGCGGCCCGGCTCGGGGTGGACGCCGAGGAGACCCGACGCGCCCACCCGGCTGGCCGCGATCCCGTTCGACTCCGACTACAAGTTCATGGCCACGTTCCCCCGGGTCACCGTGGAGGGCGCCGAGCACCTGATTGAGCTGGTCAAGGGTGCCCCCGATGTCGTGCTCGCCCGCTGCAGCCAGGCCCGCGGACCGCTGGGTGGGTCCCAGGTCCCGATGTCAGGGGCCAGCGGAGCAACGGAGGCGACCAACGAGGAGATGGGCGCGAAGGGCCTGCGGGTGCTCGCCTTCGCGGCCCGCGTGCTCACCGACGCCGACGTCCCGGCCATGACCGACGACCCGATGTCCCTAGCCGAGGACCTCGGCTTCGTCGGCATGGTCGGCATCATCGACCCGCTGCGCCCGCAGGCCAAGGCAGCGGTCGCGACGGCGCTCATGGCCGGCATCGACGTGCGCATGATCAGCGGGGACCACGCGGTGACGGCGCAGGCCATCGGCGAGTCGCTCGGCCTCGGCCCCGGCGCGATGAGCGGGGCCGAGCTGGGCGATGTCCGACGAGGAGCTGACGCGGCGGCTCCCCGAGCTTCACGTGTTCGGGCGGGTGTCGCCGGAAGACAAGCTCCGGCTGGCCAGGGTGATGCAGCAGACCGGGCTCATCGTGGCGATGACCGGGGACGCGGTGAACGACGCGGCCGCGCGGAAGCAGGCGGACATCGGGGTGGCGATGGGCAGCGGCAGCGAGGTGACCAAGCAGGCCGGCCGGATGATCCTGACCGACGACAACTTCGGCACCCTCGTGCACGCCGTCGAGATCGGCCGCAGGGTCTACGACAAGGTCGTCTCCTACGTCCGGTTCCAGATGGCCCAGCTGCTCTCCGCACGGCGGTCGTTTTCTGGGTCCTGTACGCCGCTGTCCTCTTCCTGGCGGCGCTGACCCCGCTCGTGGCCGGGCCGGACGAGCCAAGCGTCGACCGGGCGATCGTGTCCATGACCATGACGTTCGTGGTGATGGGTCTGGGCACCGTGTTCAACGCGGTGGCCAACCGCCGGGACCCCACCAGCGGGCTCAGCGCACCGATCCTCAAGGCCCTCGCGATCGCGCTGGTCCCCATCGCCCTGCTCGTGCTGGCGACCCAGCTGCCCGGGCTGCAGGCCGGGCTGATGACGGTCTCGCTCAGCGGGATGCAGTGGCTCGCCAGCTCCGGTCTCGCCCTGCTGCTCCCCCTGGTCATCGAGGTCAGCAAGTGGATTCGCCGCCGCCGACTGCCGCCGGCCGCGACGATCGACGCGCAGCACGCCGTCAGCCCGGCACCCGCCCTCACCGAGCGGAGGTAACCGACATGGCCAAGAAGAGGAAGAAGAAGAAGGCCAAGAAGCACGACGACGCAGCACCGCAGAAGGCTGCGGCTGGTTCTCCGTCCAGGATGAAGAACAAGGAGTACCTGGCCGAGCTCCGCACGCTGCACGGCGAGCTGGTGGCCATGCAGGAGTGGGTCAAGGCCACGGGCGCCAAGGTCTGCGTCGCCTTCGAGGGCCGCGACACGGCCGGCAAGGGCGGGACCATCAAGCGGATCACCGAGCGGGTGAGCCCCCGCGTGTTCCGGGTAGTAGCCCTGCCGGAGCCGACGGAGCGCGAGAAGAGCCAGATGTTACATCCAGCGCTACATCCCGCACTTCCCGGCGGCTGGCGAGGTCGTCATCTTCGACCGCAGCTGGTACAACCGGGCCGGCGTCGAGCCGGTCATGGGCTTTTGCACCCCCGAGGAGACCGAGCGCTTCCTGCTGATGGCGCCCGCCGTCGAACGCGCCATGGTCGACTCGGGGATCATCCTGCTGAAGTACTGGCTGGAGGTCAGCGCCGACGAGCAGACCCGTCGGCTGCAGAGCCGGATCCACGACCCGCGGAAGACCTGGAAGCTGTCGGAAATGGACCTGAAGTCCTACAGCCGCTGGTACGACTACTCGCGGGCCCGGGACGACATGCTCCGCGCGACCGACACGGCCTGGGCTCCGTGGTACGTCGCCCACACCGACGACAAGAAGCGCGGCCGGCTCAACATCATCAGCCACCTGCTGAGCCAGGTGCCCCACTCGCCCGCGGCGCCGGTTGACGTGAAACCGCCGAAGCGGCAGCCCGCCGGCGGTCATGTCGCGCCGGACTACCGCTACCGGAGCATCCCGACGCCGTATTGATCGAAGAGCCGTCAAGGGGCCGTGGCACTGATCACGGCCCCCTTGATCGTCCTACCAGCGTCAGCCCGCGAGGATCCGGCTCTTCTGCTCCGAGAACTCCGCCTCGGTGAGGACGCCGGCGTCCTTCAGCTCGCCCAGCTGCTTGAGCTGCGCGAGCTTGGCGTCCATGTCCGACTCCGCGGGAGCTGCTGGCGCCGGTGCCGCGTACTGAGGTTCGGGCTGCTGCTCGCCCTGCGGCGCGGGCTGCTGCTCCTCGGCCGCCCAGCGGCCGGCCTGCCGGCGGGACACCCGGTTCGAGACGGCGGTGGCCGTCCCGGCGATTGCGGCGGTACGAGCGACTCCACGAATGAGGCCCGGCATCGTCACTACCCTTCTCGTTGTCGATCGTTGAGTGGTCTAGCTCTTCGACTCGGCGTCGTCCAGGGCGGCGAGCACGTCCGCCACCGGGATCCGACCGCTGGCCACGAGCTCGGCGCCGCTGCGGCGCAGGGCGGACACGAACGGGCCCGCCCAGGTGTTCTCGAACACGAGCACGGCCGCGGAGTTGCCGGGCAGGATCGCTGAGGCGGCCTCGGTGACGTCGTCGTCGCCCAGCAGACCGGACGAGGCCCCTTCGAACACCGCGAGGTCGAGCGTGCCGTCGCTGTCGAGGTCGGTGAGGGCGAGACCCCTGACCGTGCCGTCCAGCTCCCGCTTGATGAACAGCAGGTCCAGGATCCGGACGATCCCGCGGTCGGCCAGATCGACCAGGATCGGGAAGGCCTCCCCGGTCATCTTGTTACCCGGGAACTCCACCACCAGGTAGTCGATCGGAGCTACGTCGATGTCCTCAGCCATGTGTGGCCTCCGTGTGTGCGGGCAGCAGGGTCGTCTGATGGTGCGAGACCACGGTCGTCCGCGCAGAGGCCTCCCGGATCACCCAACCAGGGTGAACCGTCCCGGATCAGCTCTTCGGGGTGTCCTTCGGGGTCCCCCGGTCCCACAGGGCCGGCGAAGCGACAGCCCCCTGGGTGACCCAGTCGTAGATGACTGAGGTGCGCAGCACGGTGTCCTGCACCGAGCGGTTCTGCCGGCTGAAGGCCGTCCAGACCAGTCCGACCGGGAACAGCACGCAGAAGACGGCCCGGATGGCCGCCCCCGCCCACCGCATCCGCAGACCGCGGAAGCTCACCACCCGTAGGCCCAGGATGTGGTTGCCCGCCGTCCGCCCGGTCGTCGCCCAGGACGCCGTGAAGTAGAGGAACTGCACCCACCCGCCGACCAGGACGAGCAGAAGCAAACCGGGCTGTGGCCAGTCGGTGCGCCTCGGATCGACCAGGAACAGCAGCGCGTTCCAGCCCACCCAGAGCCCGACGACGATCCCCATGACGACGAGGAAGTCGACGATGTTGGCGAGCACCCGGCTCACGATCCCGGCCCGCTCGCCCTGGAACTCGCGCGCGTCCTTCGGCACGTCGCGCAGGTGGCGAGGGTCGACCGACGGACCCTGCGGCTCCTCGGCGCTCATCCGCCGTCGTCCGCACTGTCGTGGTCGCTGTCGGACTTCCCGGCACCGTCCAGGTCGACGGCCGCGGTGTGCCGCGCCCGGCGTCGCCACAGCATCCGGTCGACCACCCGGTTGACCGCCCGGTCGGCCTCGATGCC
>DATCDE010000095.1 GCA_036510875.1 Actinomycetes bacterium | reverse complement strand
GTGCCGCACTACGTCGCACAACCGCCGTGTCCCAAGGCGACGCTGGCGCTGCTCGCGCGCATCGAGGACCTGCTCGACGTGCCGGTCCCCCTGGGCGACCTGCCCGAGGAGTCGCGTGCCTGGCAGATCGGTGTCGACGAGCTCGCGGCCGAGGACGACGAGATCGCGGCGTACGTCCGGACGCTCGAGGAGGCCGTCGACACCGCCGAGCTCCCCGAGGCCTCCGGGGACGCCATCGCGCGAGAGTTTGAGCGCTACCTGCGCCGCCGCAGCACCGAGCCGCCGAAGTAGCGACAGCCTCAAGGGGTCGCAGCGTCTGCGGACCCTGACGCGGACACGTCGGTGCACATCGGGTGCACATCGCGCAGGATCACGGTCCCGACCACGGTGAGCGCCTTGCGACCGCTCTCGTCGTCGTTCGGCCTGCAGTAGGCGTAGACGCCGAGCGTCGTCCTGGGCGACGCGTGGCCCAGCCACGCGGCCACCTGAGTCACCTGGATGCTCGAGATGAGCGAGGACCCGACGTGTAGGCGCAGCGGGCCCGGATCCTGCTGCTGGCCGCGGACGGGCTGGCCAACACCGAGATCGCCGCCCGGGTCTCGGTGTCGCGTCCGACGGTCTTCGGCGGGCGGGCCCGCCACGAGTCTGAGGGTCTCGACGGCTTGCACGACGAGCCCCGCACGGGTCGGCCGCGCCAGGTCCACCATGAGGCGATCATCGCCGCGACGTTGAGCCCGCCCCCGAAGAAGCCGGGTTGTGACGCGCTGGTCGAGCCGGCTGCGACCTGGCGACGCTGAGTTCGCTTGGCTGCCGCGGGACCACGCCGCAGCCAATCCGATGTGGTGCGAGCGGCGATACACCGGGACCCATTTGCCGAGATGGACTAGGGCGAACTGCTCCTCAACCTGTCGACCCAACGGGGGCACGTGCGGGCAGCGAACGAACCGAACTGCTGCCTTCGCGCGCCTCGCGGTGATGGGAGCCACGCCAAACCGAGCGGCCCGCGCCCGCGGAACCACTCCGCCGGGTGGTCGCCCACCCGCTGCTGGTTGAAGTAGATGAGGTAGCCGGTCATGACTGCTCCTCCCGCCCCGACCGACCAGGTGTCCACTTACACCTCTCGTGCGCTCTGTGTCCAGGGCTACGGCGCGGACAACTGGCCGGTCGTGGACGGGATCAGCGCGGAGAAGGCGGCCCGAGATCGGTGGCAACCGGAGGGCGCGACTGGGGTGACCCGGTCGCCGACACCTTGACGCCGATCAAGACCCGATAGTCCGAGTCCGGCGCCGCCGGCTCCGCCGAGCGCGTGACAGGCAGGTGCCGTGGCGCGTGCGGCGTGGCGCAGCGCTAGCCTGACAGGCACCGTGGTGAATACCAGTCGACGAGCCCCGTCTCCCGCCCCATCCGACGGCGGGACAACGGTGATTCGCTCCTGGTGCGGCGCGGACGCCCTGGCCCGCCTGGCCTGTCTCGACGACTTCCACGCGGGCGTCGTTGCCCCTCCGGGCCAGGTCCATCCTGGCGCGGCCGTGTGGTCGGACTACCACGCCTCCTGGACCCCCTTGCTGGTCGAGGCGCTGGAGTGCGGCGAGACAGTGGCAGCCATGGGCCTGGCAGTTCGACGGTGGCGAGGCATGATCGAGGCGAGGGGCCTCGGAGCGGACGACGAGGAGATGACGGTCGCCGCCGCTGGTCCGGCCGAAGCCACGGTCCTCGGCCGGGCGGTCTGCTCCCGCCTGACGGAGGCGGACCGTCACTGGACGCTGCGGCTGGCCAACGTCGTGGCAGGTCCTACGTCCGAGGCCTTCGTGCGGACGCTACCTCGCGCGAAGGCGTCCGAGTCCGGCCGCTGCCCGCAGGCGGTCTTCGTGCCGGGTGAGCCGTTGGGCAGATACGTCACCAGGAAGATGCGGGACAACGCCCACCGGGCCCACAACCTCGCGGCTGCCGCTGGCACGCCCCTTGTGCCGTGCTGGCTCACGGATCCGGACGAGATCCAGGAGGTCCTGCCCGACGTCATCGAGGTGCATCGGGCACGCAACCAGCAGGTGCGCGGCTACGCGATCCTCGACAGCCCCGCGGAGGCGTCGCAGTTCCGGGCACAAGTCCTGGCGCACGCCAGGACCGGGACAGCGCACCTGCTCGTCATCCGGGGTGCCGGCGAGCTGGCCGCCTTCTCGGTGTGCTTCACGAACGGCCGCCTCATGCGCGTCTATGCCAACCTGGTGTCGCCACAATGGCTGCACGTCAGCGCCGGGACGCTGGCGAGCGTGGAGGTCGTCCGCCGAGCGCATGCCGATCCGGGGATCGACGTGCTGTCCTGGGGAGCCGGGGAGTCCCGGTACAAGTCGAGCTGCTCCACCACCAC
>DATCDE010000094.1 GCA_036510875.1 Actinomycetes bacterium | reverse complement strand
CCCGGAGATGTCCAGCCCGCTGACCACCGCACCCGCCGTCGAGACGGTGTAGTCACCACTGACCGCCTTCAACACCGTCCCCGCCGGAACCCCCGTACTCGACCCGCCCGGGAAGGCGCCGGTACTCACCGGTATGACCGGCGCCGGGTTGTTGACAGCGGCCGGCGACGTCGGCGCGGGAACCGACAAGGTCTGGGTCGGGCTCGGCGTCGGGCTCGGGGTGGCGGCCGTCGAGTCAGTCCGGGTTGTCGGACCCGTGGGGCTGGCGGTGCCGACAGCGATGGAAGGTGTGGGACTGCGCGTTGGGGTTGCCGAAGCCTGGGTTGCTGCCGCCGGAGCGGCCGGGTGGTTCGGGCTGGCGAGACCTGTCGTCTGGGCCGCGCTGCCCGCCACAGTGGTCTGGAAGACGACATCAACCCAGTAGTTGCTGCTCTTGTAGGTGGCCGTGGGGAAGCCAGTCGATCCATACCGGTAGACGCCAGCACCCGTGGCCGGAACCCGGAACGCGGGCGACGTGAGGGCGCGGAACGGGAAGTTCTGGGTCACCGCGTAGCGGCCGAAGGCGGCGTGGTAGGACACGACGTAGGAGGCTCCGGCCTTCACCCGGAGGGGTGAGGCGAACCGGGCCTCCTGCCAAGCAGAGGGGGTCTCGCCGGTGAACGTGACCGATCGCAGTTTCTTGCCCGTGAGGCTCCACAGCGTGCCGGTGTGCGTTCCGGTGTTGCCTGCCCCCTTGTAGAACCGAATCCCCGTCAGTTCTCCAGGAACTGCCACGTTGAACCGCAGTCCGAGCTCGACCGAACTCGCGTCGGTGGAGGCTGCCACAGCCGGGCGTTCAGTGGACGCAAAGATCGTGGCTGTCGGGACGGTCACCGCGCCGGCCCGCTTCACCACCGCGAAGCCGGTTATGCCGACCAGGAGATACACGGCGATCACCAAGGCCAGGCGGCTTGCGGAGGCATGACGAAGCAGGGAAAGCGACACGATCGAACACCTTTCGTGTTGGCCCCCCCAGGACCGATACGGGACCTATCGGTCGCTTGCCCTGTCGACTTGAGTTCCGGACTCACCCGCTGCGCGCCGAGGACCACCCGTGGCTTGGCATACTGAGCTGAGGCATCAGTCGGCGAAAGTGCGCCGTGAGCGACGGGAGGCTGGTGTGGGGTCGCGCGACCAGGTGGAGGTTCTGCGACGCTGGGCTCGTGCGGGACTCGGTGCCCGTGCTCGCGACGTGACAGCGCAGACAACCTCTCGCTCCTGCCTCGTCGTTGCGCCGCACCCGGATGATGAGACAATCGCCTGCGGGGCGACGATCTGTCGCAAGACCGCGGCCGGCGCCGATGTAACGATCGTGGTGGTGAGTGACGGATCACGCTCGCACGACTCGCAAGCGCTGACGCTGGAGGAGATTCGCGCGATCCGCAAAGCGGAGGCCGATCAGGCGGCTGAACGCCTCGGAATCAGTGGGCCAGTCCGTTTCCTCGGCTTCGAGGACGGAGCACTGCCGTCCGTGGTCGGCCCCGTGGCTCATCGGTTGGGTGAGTTGATCTCGGAACTGCGCCCCGACGAAGTATTCTCTCCGCACGTGGCCGAGCCACATCCCGACCATTCGGCGGTGGCTTCGGCGGTGCGTCAGGCGGTGGCCTCATCGGAGATCGCACCCGCTCTGTGGGAATACGGCGTATGGATGTGGTCGGCTTGGCCCTGGTCCGGCCAGGGCGGTCTATCCACGAGGGTGCGCGAGCCGTGGAGGCCTCTATTCACGAGTTCAGTCGTCCGCGTCTCCACCTCGGGTCGCCTTGAGTGCAAGAGACATGCGCTGGACGCGTACGCCAGCCAGATGACCCAGTTCAGGGGCTACTCGGACTGGAAGCCGCTTCCAGCGGCCTTCCTGGCCAGGTTCTTCGAACCGTATGAGCTGTTCTTTCCGGTCCCCAATCCTTCCGTGAAGTCCGTCGGCGAGACTGGGTGAGTGAGGACCGCAGGGGCGTCGGGTTTGACTCAGGCGCTCGCCGTGGCCGGAGTTGATCCCACTCTCCGTTGCCTGGGGTGGCTCGCCGAGTCCTGATCGACGCGGGACTTCCGAAGCCGATGGCGCGCAGTTCCCACGATGACGAAGGCGGCGGTCATTGCGAGCACCATGATCGCCGCCAGTGCTCGGCTCTTGCGTCCTTGGAGGGTTATCGCGCCGGACGGTTGAGTGAGCAGTCGGGCCGTGATCCAGGACTTCTCGGGAGCTCCGGCCGCCCTCTGGATGGCGGTCAGTTGACCAGTCATGGCGGACAGCAGCAGCCCAACGGTCCGGTTAGCCCGGTTGGGGTCTTTGTCGCGGACCGTGATGAAGACGTTGGGGACTTTGAAGATGTGCACCCATTGGTTGCCGTCATCCTGGAGGCGAACCTGGTAGTCCTCGCTGGCGCCTTGGGCTGCCAGCAGACTCGCCGAAGACGAGGAGGTGACGTGCTGCACTACCGCGCCCGCCGTGATGGCCAGTGACTTGGGGTAGTAGGTGAACGGGTTCGGAGAGTCTGAGTTGGGGACCAGGAAGACCACGGTGGTGTCGGATTCGTACGTGCGAGGTTGAGTCATCACCAGGAAGCCGCCCAAGCTGAACAGGGACAATGCCACGAAGATTCCGAAGGTGATGCTCGCCGTCACGCGCAACAGAAGTGGGGGCTTGCGCTCCCCGGCGTCTCGATGGCTGGCCCTGGCCACGAGGTGATTCTCGCACAGGAAGAGGAGGCAGCCCACGCGATCGCGTGGGCTGCCCTGAGGAACGCTCGACCACGGCTTTGCGTTGGGCTGTTCAGTTGAATCTGCGATGGGGCCGTGCAGGGCGGCCTGTTCACTGAGAGCATCATGAGTAGCAACCAGGGATCCAGGGGGAGCAGTATGGCGATTAGCGACTCGGCGCGGGTGCTGCGGCAGCGCTGGTACGTGCTGCTTGTCGGGTTCTTGCTGACTGCAGGTGCGACCTACGCCGTATTCGCCTCTGTGCCGGTGCCGCAACAGTCGACCGGCCTGGCTCTGCTCCTGGAGCCACCGACGGCAAGGGCGCCGAATCCGTACCTGTCCTTCGACTCGGCTTTGAATACCACCGCGGAGTCCCTGGCGAGGGCCGTGAGCGCCGATCCCGTCTTGTTGGACCGGCTCCGCACGGAGTTCTCGGCGAGCAAGTACACGGTGGCGGGTGACTCCCTGTCGGGGCTGCCGTTCCTGGCCGTGACCGTCGAGTCCACCGCCGGGTCCGACGCGGCGAACGGTGCCCGTGGGCTGATCTTCCAGACCATGACCGCGCAGCTCGACCAGATGCAGGCGAACGTATCTGCGCCACCGGCCAGCCGGGTGGTGATGACCGTTGTGGCCAAGAGCGACCATACTCAGCCGGTGCGCAAGACGCTGCTCCAGCTGGGGCTGGCCGTAGCTGCCGTCGGACTCGCGGTCACGTTCACGGTGCCCTTCCTCCTCGAGTTCTCCCGCAAACGCAGGAACGGCACGCGCGACGAGCACCCTGATCTCGACGATCCCGTTGAGGGATGGTCAGACTCTGGCCAATTCACCAGCGCCCGGGCCTAGCGGCGTTGGGGGTGGCTTCGGTCAAACCCGGTGACACCGTCAGGTTCCTGACGGTGTGGCTGGTGCTGCTCATGGTGATCCCGGCGCGTCTGGTCATCGCACCGCTGGGCGCCGCGGGAGCACCAGCTCTCCTGCTTGCTGTTGGCGGGCTGTTCTGGTGGCTGAACATGAACCTGTTGTCGGGCCGAATCCTGCGGCCGCGGCCAGAACCAACCTTGATCCTGGTAGCTGCGTTGGTCACAGCCGTTCTGTGCAGCTACGTCGCGGCGATGACTCGGCCGATCGACGGGCTCGAGGTCCGCGCCGCGGACCGTGGCGTGATCAAGATCGTTGCTTGGGCGGCGGTCGTCCTGCTGACGGTGGACGGGATCGCAACCCGGGACCGGCTGGAGACGCTCCTGCGTCGATTCACCGTGCTCGGCTCGGTGGTCGCGGCCGTCGGTGTGGTCCAGGCGTTCTCCGGGGTGGACGTGACTCGCTACATCATCGTCCCCGGCCTGTCCGCCAACTTCGAGTACGCGACGTTGCTGAGCCGCGGAGGGCTGAACCGTCCCGCCGGCACAGCGACCCACCCCATTGAGTTCGGCGTTGTCATGGCCATGGTTCTCCCCATCGCTCTGCACTTCGCCCTGTACTCAGAGCCCAGCGCGCGACTTCGGCGCTGGATCATGGTCTTGCTGGTGGGCTTGGCCATGGCTTTGTCGGTCTCCCGGTCGGCGATCGTTGGCGAGGCCGTCGCCTTTCTCATCCTCTTCGTCGGCTGGCCGGCCAGGCGTCGGCTCATTGCCCTGCTGTTTCTTCCGTTCGGCGTGGTTCTTGTCCGACTTGCCGTCCCCGGACTGGTAGGGACGCTGCTCAATCTGTTCACGGGGATCAGCACTGATCCAAGCGCCGGCTCGCGGGTTAGCGCGCTGCCGCTGGCGATGTCCTTTGTTCGGGCAGCGCCGGTCTTCGGTCGAGGGTTCGGCACCTTCCTTCCCAGCTACGTCATCCTCGACAACCAGTACCTGGGCTTCCTCATCGAGACCGGTGTGGTGGGGCTGCTGCTCCTGCTTGCGTTTCTGGCGTCCGGCGTGTGGGCCGGCCGTGCGGGCGCGCTCGCCAGCCCCGATGCAGCCGGACGCGACTTGGGCTACAGCCTCGCCGCAGCGAGCGCGGTGCCGTTGGTCACGTTCGTGACCTTTGACGCATTGTCGTTCCCCATGGCGGCCGCCCTCGGGTTCTTCGTGGTGGGCAGCGCCGCCGCGTTCGCTCGCATTCAGAAGGGGCATCCCGCCGTCATTGCCACCCCGGGCATTCGTGTGTTCAGCGTGGCTGCGCTTGCGCGCTTGCGCGCGCGGCACCCATCGACGGGGTCGGCAGAACGGTCGCCAGAGCCGGTCGAGGCATCGGACGAGTCGACGCACTGAGCAAGCGACAGCGAGTGCTCGGGTGACTACAACAAGTGACCGCAGTGACCTGCCCTGCCCATGCGGGCTCAGGCATCCGCGGAGGCATCATCGGGCGTTCGGTCAGTCTTTGCCCGCGCAGGTAGCGCTGCCCAACGGCTTGACTAATGTCGTGATCGACCGAGTTCGCGGCGGGTCTCCGCCCGAGGGTTGGCCAGTGCGTCGGAGGGGGCGACTGTAGATGAGGGTCACGGTGTTCGGGATGGGCTACGTGGGCTGCGTGACCGCTGCCTGCCTGGCAAACCAAGGGCACGAGGTCGTGGGCGTCGAGCCCAACGTGAGCAAGTTGCATCGCCTGGCCGAGGGACGCAGCCCGATCGCGGAGCCGGGTCTGGACGAGCTCGTCGGGTCCGTTACCGCGGCCGGTCGGCTGTCTGTGACCTCGGACGCGCGGGCGGCATTGGATGGAGCTCAGGTCTCGCTGGTGAGCGTCGGCACCCCGTCCCGTCCGAATGGCAGTCTTGACCTCTCGTTCGTTGAGTCCGTCTGCTCAGACATCGGTCGGCTGATCGCCGACCGCGAGGACTACCACGTCGTGGTGATTCGAAGCACCATGCTTCCGGGTTCGACGACTCAGGTTGTGATCCCCGCGCTTGAACGAGCGAGCGGCCGCATCGCAGGCAAGGACTTCGGGGTCGCCGTGTGCCCTGAGTTCCTCCGCGAGTCGAGCGCCATCCGGGACTTCTACTCGCCGCCGTTCACCATATTGGGCAGCAGCGACCCCAGGTCCCTGACGATGCTACGCGAGCTGTTTGCCTTCCTGAGGGCTCCGGTCCGCGAAGTCGACCCGGGCACCGCCGAAGCGCTCAAATACGCGTGCAACGCCTTCCACGCTGTGAAGGTGACCTTCGCCAACGAGATCGCACGGTTCTGCAGCGCCTCCGACGTGGACCCACGTCAGGTCATGGACGTCTTCGTCGAGGACCAGGAGCTGAACATCTCATCGAGGTACCTCCGGCCTGGCTTCGCCTTCGGTGGCTCCTGCTTGCCCAAGGACATTCGGGCGTTGACCCACCGGGCGCGGACTCAGGACGTGAACCTGCCGATGCTCTCGGCTCTTCTGCCGAGCAACCGGGTGCACATCGACCAAGCGGTCTCAATGGTCCTGGAGACGGGAGCGCGACGCGTCGCGCTGATGGGTCTGAGCTTCAAGCCGGGCACGGACGACCTGCGTGAGAGCCCGTTCGTGGCGCTTGCCGAGAAGCTGATCGGGAAGGGGATTGACCTCAAGATCTACGACGAGCTCGTCAACCCGGAACGACTTCTCGGCGCAAACAGGGCGTACTTCGAAACGCACCTTCCGCATCTCATGCGCGGACTCGCTGACACCGCTGAAGAGGCCCTTGACGAGGCGCGTTGCGTCGTCCTGGCGACCACGGACCCGGTCGTCATGGATGCGCTGCTTCTCGGTCCCGCCGTCCCCGTCATCGATCTGTCCGGGGGCTTGTCGCACGAGCTTGAGATCAACCTTGCGGACCGGAGCCCGATCGCCGTCGGCGAGGTTCCGCCCTTCCAGGGCCTTGCCTGGTGAGGCGCCGCGACCCCTCCAAGCCCCCTCGGGTTTTGCTGATTGTGCAGAACCTGCCGCTCCCCGGCGACCGACGAGTCTGGCTGGAGTGCCAGGCGTTGAAGCGAGCCGGCTATGAGGTGGCAGCGATCTCCCCGGCGGGACCGGGGGACCCTCGCGAGACGACACTCGATGGCGTCCGGCTCTACCACTACCCCCCCGCTCCGGCGACCGGCTCGGTCGGGAGCTTCGTCTATGAGTTCGCCTATTCGTGGCTGCAGACCCTGCGTCTTGCATTGAGGGACTACCGACGCAACAGGTTCGACGTCATCCAGGCCTGCAACCCGCCGGACACGTACTTCGCTCTCGCCCTCTTGTTCCGCCCCCTTGGTGTCCGTTTTGTGTTCGACCAGCACGATCTGTGTCCGGAGGTCTACGAGTCGAGGTTCGACCGGCCGAGACCTGCCTTGCGCCGAGGGCTGCTGCTGCTCGAGTGGGCCACTTATCGCACCGCTGCGCACGTGATCTCGACCAACGAGTCATACCGCGCCAACGCTCTCGGTCGTGGGCGGAGGAAGCCGCGACAGGTGACCGTGGTGCGTACCGGTCCCGACGAGTCCCGCATGCACCGAGGACCTGCGCGGCCGGAGCTGCGGAACGGCCGACGGCACCTCGTCGTCTACGTGGGCGTTATGGGACCCCAGGACGGGGTGGACGTCGTCGTTGACGCTGTGGACCACATCGTGAACGATCTCGGGCGGACCGACGTGCAGTTCGCGATCCTCGGCGCCGGCGACTGTTGGTCCGAGCTGCGCTCACGGATCATGCGCCTCCAGTTGGACGACGTCGTGACCATGCCGGGCCGGGTCAGCGACGAGCTGTTGTTCGACTACTTGTCGTCGGCCGACGTTGGATTGTCGCCGGACCCACCTTCGCCTTTGAACGACGTGAGCACGATGAACAAGACCATGGAGTACATGGCATTCGGATTGCCGGTACTGGCCTTCGACCTCAAGGAGACCAAGGTGTCCGCCGGTGCCGCCGCTGAGTACGTGGTCGGGGACTCCACCGAGTACGCGATCGCCCTCCTCAAGCTTCTGGACGACAACGAGCGTCGACGACAAATGGGCGAATTTGGTCGGCAGCGGGTTGAGCAGGTTCTCGCCTGGCGGCACCAGGAAGAGGGGTACGTCGGAGTCTTCGACGGACTATTGGGTTCTCCGGCCCGACGCGTGAACCATGCAGCGATCATGGACTGATCGGAAGGGTCCGATCGGGACCGCGTTGGCCGAAGCGGTGCGGCCGCCGGGAGCACCTGGCCGAGCCCGGCTCCGACGGGTCGCGAGGTCCGACGCCGCCGGCTTGGTCGAGGCGGCCGTCCGGCACGGAGTAGCCGGGTACCTCCAGCTCGCGATGGCCCGGGATCCAGTCGCCCTCAGCGCGCTCGCGAGGGAGGGTCTTAGCGATGTCTGTCGGGCGCAGTTCGCTCGGCATGTTCGGCTCAGCGCCGAACTCGTCCAGGTGGGCCACCTTCTGGACGAGCGCGACATCCCCTGGGTCTCGTTCAAGGGACCCGTGCTGGCGGAGACAGCGCACCGGAGGCCGGACCTGCGCGCCTACGTCGATCTGGACCTCCTGGTGGACGGCGAGGACCTCCCGCTCGCGCTGACCACGCTCGAAGACGCCGGATGTCGGCTGCTGGAACGCAACTGGCCCCGCATGGGCCACCTTCTGCCCGGGCAGGTGCACCTTCTCACGCCCGCGCAGACCCTCCTCGATCTGCATTGGCACGTCCTTGACGACCCGGCTCTGCGCCGCGATGCGCGCATGGACTCCTCCACGTTGATCAGTCGATCGAGGCCCGTGGCACTGCCAACTGGCCCGGTGCCCACGTTCGACCCAGCCGACACTGTCGTTCACCTGTGCGTCCATGCCGCCCAGTCAGGAGGCAATCGCTTGATCTGGCTGGTGGACATCGACCGGGCCCTGGCCTTGACCGGGCTGGACGAGGTCGTCGACCGCGCCCTCGAGATGCGCGTGGGACCCGCCGTCGAGGTCATGCTTCGTCGGGCAAGGGCTGTCCTCGGAACTCCGGTCGCTACCGGACAGCTACGCCGGCTCGTG
>DATCDE010000093.1 GCA_036510875.1 Actinomycetes bacterium | reverse complement strand
CGGTGGGGATCTCGCATCCCGTGGATGGTGCGCGGTGCGATCGTGCTTCCTGTCTTCTTCGCCCTGATGTTCTTCGGGCCCGGCGGCATCACGGGCGGCGCCGCGGCGGCGTACGTCACCGTGACGTTCATCGGCGCCGCGACCGGCTTCTCGTTCTTCCAGGTCCCCTACGTCGCCCAGCCCGCCGAGCTCACCGACGACTACGCCGAGCGCACCTCGCTCATGACCTACCGCATCGCCTTCCTGACCCTGGCCATCCTCGTGTTCGGTGCGGGGGCGCCCGCGCTGGTGAAGGCCGGGGGAGACGGGGCCTCGGGCTACCGCTTCATGGGGCTGGTCTGCGCGGGGCTGTTCCTGGTCGGGTTCCTCACGGCGATCCTCGCGACGCGCGCGGTGCCGTCGGTCCTGCGCGCCGAGCCCGGCGGCGGGATCGGCGACCAGCTGCGGGCGGTGCGCGACAACCCCGACTTCCGCGTCCTGTTCGCCGCGTTCGTGATCCAGGCACTCGGCACGTCCGCGGCGCTCGCGGGTGCGCCGTACGTCGCGGAGTACCTCCTCGGGGCCAAGGGGCTGACGACAGTGCTGTTCGTGGCGCTCGTGGCGCCGGCGATCCTGCTGGTCCCGGTGTGGCGCCTCGTCGCGGAGCGGCGCGGCAAGGAGACCGGGTTCCGGTGGGCCACCCTGTGCTTCCTCGCGGGTGCGGTCGTGATGGCGACCGCGGGGCACTCGCCCACATGGGTGTTGCTCGTCGGCGTCGGAGTGGCAGGTATCGGGTACGCCGGTCAGCAGTTGTTCCCGCTCGCGATGCTGCCGGACACGATCCAGGCCGACTCGCTGCGCACCGGGCGCCGCCGGTCCGGGGCGTTCACCGGCGTCTGGACCGCGGGGGAGACCCTGGGCTTCGCGCTGGGCCCTGCCGCCTTCGGGCTGGTCCTGGCGCTCGGCGGCTTCGTCTCGACGACGTCCGGACAGACCGTGGAGCAGCCAGCGTCCGCCCTCACCGCCATCGCCGTCGGGTTCGGAGTCTTGCCGGCGGTGCTCATGCTCGTGAGCCTGCCGGTGCTGCGCCGTTACCGGCTGACCGAGGCCGAGCTGCGTCGTCTGGCGGCAGAAGGCGCCGCGTCGTCCGCCTCGACCGGGTGAGCCGGACCGAGGAGCGGGGTGCCCCGAGTGGGATTCGAACCCACACTGGATGGTGTTTGAGACCACTGCCTCTGCCGGTTGGGCTATCGGGGCGGCGGAGGAAGACTACCGGCCGCGGATGTCTCGGCCCCCTCCTAGGCTTCGGGCGTGACCGAGACCCCCAGCGAGCCAGCTGCCCTGCGCGTCGTCGTCGCCGAGGACGAGGCGCTCATCCGCCTCGACCTGGTGGAGATGCTCCGCGAGGAGGGCTACGTCGTCGTCGGTGAGGCCGGGGACGGCGAGCAGGCGGTTCGACTGGCCGAGGAGCTTCGGCCCGACGTCGTCATGCTCGACGTGAAGATGCCGGTGCTCGACGGCATCAGCGCCGCCGAGCGCATCGCATCGGCGCGCATCGCGCCCGTCGTCATGCTCACGGCCTTCAGCCAGCGCGAGCTCGTCGAGCGCGCTCGTGACGCCGGTGCGATGGCCTACCTCGTGAAGCCGTTCACGAAGGGCGACCTCGTCCCCGCGATCGAGCTCGCGGTCTCCCGATACGCGGAGATCACCACGCTCGAGTCCGAGGTGGCCGATCTCGAGGAGCGGTTCGAGACGCGCAAACGGGTGGAACGGGCCAAGTCGTTGCTGCAACAGAAGTACGCGTTGACCGAGGCGGACGCCTTCCGGTGGCTGCAGAAGTCGGCCATGGACCGGCGCTTGTCCATGCGCGAGGTGGCCGATGTCGTGATCCGCGAGGTCACCACCGAGTAACGGGACCGTGACGGTCGCGAGTCGTGAGCGCGGACCTCGCCGGTCGTCACCAAAGCGTGATCCGACAGTGACGCATTCTTGGGTCTCCCGAGACCCCGCCGGTCGAGATCGCTGCTAGGTTTCGGGGCCATCCAGACCCGGAAAAATCGGGCGTTTCTCACGGTAGGACGGGATATGCGTAACGCTTACAAGATCGGTGCCCTCGCGATCGCGGGCAGCCTGGCACTGGCCGCCTGCGGCTCGTCGTCGGGCAGCGGCAGCTCCAGCGCTGCCGCCGGCGGCAAGACGGTCGTCATCTCGACCGACCTGCCGCTGCAGGGGTCGTCGAAGGACGCCTCCGACTCCACCAACAATGCGATCGAGCTGTACCTCAAGCAGATCGGGAACAAGGTCGGCGACTACACCATCCAGTTCAAGAAGTACGACGACTCCACGGCCGCTGCCGGGCAGTGGGACCAGGCGCAGTGCACGAAGAACGCGCAGGACCACGTCGCCAACACCGACGAGGTCGCCGTCATGGGAACGTACAACTCCGGTTGCGCCAAGATCGAGGTGCCGGTGCTCAACCAGGACCCCTCGGGTCCGATGCTCATGGTCTCGCAGGCGAACACCAACCCTGGCCTCACGAAGAGCTGGGACCCGGGCGAGCCTGACAAGTACTACCCCTCAGGCAAGCGCAACTACGCCCGTGTGGTGACCACCGACGACAACCAGGGTCGTGCTGCCGCGCAGTTCATGGCGCAGAAGCTCGGCGTCAAGCAGTGCTACGTCCTCAACGACAACGAGACCTACGGTCAGGGAGTCGCCAAGGCGTTCGCCGACGAGGCCCCCAAGGTCGGCATCACCGTCCTGGGCAACGACCCGTGGGACAGCAAGCAGCCCAGCTACACCGCCCTGTTCGAGAAGATCAAGGCGAAGAACCCGGACTGCATCTACGTCGGCGGCATCTACGACAAGAACGGCGGCCAGCTCGTCAAGGACAAGGTCGCCGTGCTCGGTGACAACGAGAAGGTCAAGTTCATGGGTCCCGACGGCTTCGAGGGCTTCAAGGAGCTCAAGGCGCTGCCGCAGGGCCAGGGCATGTACCTGTCCTTCCCCGGTCTCGCGCTCGACGACCTCAAGGCGCAGGGTGGCGCGGCGGCGAAGCTTCTCACTGACTACACGAGCACCTACGGCGGCCCGCCCGACACCCCCTACGCCCTGTACGGTGTCGCCGCGGTCCAGGTCATCCTCGACGCGATCAAGCAGTCCGACGGAACGCGTGCTGGCGTGACCAAGGCGGTGTTCAGCGGCGCCGGGATCGACATCCCCGCCGACGTCTCTGCCATCGGCAAGGAGATCAAGATCGACCAGGCCACGGGTGACGTCAACGTCAAGGACATCACCATCCTGCAGATCAAGAGCAACGACGAAGCCAAGGTCCAGGTCTGGCCAGTCTCCGGCTGACAGAACAGGCAAGAAACTAGCGACAAGTTGGTCGGGCGGGGCCTGTGGCCCCGCCCGACCTGCTAGGTTCCGGGCGATGTTCGCACGCTGACGAAGGGTTCGCCGGATGACCATCACCGCAGTCGAAGTGGCCGACTCTCGCCCTGTACTCCTGCGACGCGAGAAGGCCGAGCGCTGGGTGGGTATCGCGCTGCTCGTCGGGCTCGTGGCCTGGCTCGTGTGGAACTTCTTCGCGTCGCCGACACAGTGGATCAACGTCGCACTCGACGGCCTGCGCATCGGGGCCATCTACGCGCTCGTCGCACTCGGCTACACCCTGGTGTACGGCATCATCGAACTGATCAACTTCGCCCACGGCGACCTGTTCATGCTCGGGTCGGTCTTCTGCTCGATCATCCTGGTGAACTGGCTCGGTGCGACAAGCGGGTCTGCCAAGGACTGGATCGACCTGCTTCTGACGCTGGTCCTCGTGATGGCGATCTGCGCCACGATGAACGTCACCGCGGAAGCCGTGGCCTACCGTCGCTTGCGAAGAGCACCCAAGCTCGCACCTCTCATCACCGCCGTCGGCGTGAGCTTCATCTTCCAGTGGTTCGGTCTGCTTCTAAACGGATCGACGCAGAAGAACTGGCCGACGGTCATCCCCCAAGGCGGAATCTCCTTCGGCGAGGTGACCCTCGACTACTCGACCATCGTCGTGTTCCTGGTGACGATCCCGCTCCTGCTGCTGCTGTCGTGGATCGTCCAGCGAACCCGCCAGGGCAAGGCGATGCGCGCGACCGCACAGGACCAGGACGCGGCTCGACTCATGGGCATCAACGTCAACCGGACCATCTCGTTCACGTTCGCGCTCGGCGGTGCGATGGCCGGCGCCGCAGGGGTGCTGTTCCTGGAGACGTTCGGGACGACTCGCTATGACGCCGGATTCCAGCTGGGTCTGATCGCGTTCACTGCTGCGGTCCTCGGCGGCATCGGCAACCTGCAGGGTGCAGTGCTCGGTGGCGTGCTCATCGGTCTCATCCAAGGCTTCAACGACGGTCTGCCCTACGGACTGGGCCAGAAGTGGTCCCAGACGGTCGTGTTCACGATCCTCATCCTGCTCATGGTCTTCAAACCTGAGGGCATCCTGGGCAAGCCGACGATCGAGAAGGTGTGACGATGTCGCTCCGCGCTCCCGAGGTCGTGTCGTCGCCGACGAAGAAGTCCGACCTGGTCGCCAACCACAACCGCCGTTGGGCGTCGGGTTTCGTCATCGCGGCGGT
>DATCDE010000092.1 GCA_036510875.1 Actinomycetes bacterium | reverse complement strand
AGACACGGACGTGGGTCCTCTCTTGAGAGCTTGGCGGCTATCAAGGCGAACCTACGTCCGTCGACATTTACACCGAGGCTGGGACGCGACCGGGCCCGTGACCGTGACCAGATGCGGGCCATCGGTTTCCCAGTCTTCTCTCGGCACGACAGCGTCTGCGGCACCGTCAAGAGCGACCGTGGCAAACTCGGCGGCACCATCGACTTCGCCGGCGTGCGCGTCGCGACGGGAGACCTAGTCGTCGGCGACGCTGACGGAGTCGTCGTTATCCCACGCGAGCGGGTTGATGACGTTCTCGAGGAGGCGGACCGGCGGGTTCCGCACGAGAGGGAGATCCTCGCCGCATTGCGAGCAGGCAAGACCTCCATCGAGCTGTACGACCTCGACGGCGCCGCCCTCCCCCCGAGCACAAGACGCTGACCAAGGACCAGCCCCGAGGGGACAATCCAGGACCCGGCCCGGGGTCGGGCGGGGTACGGCAGGGGTTGCCAACCGATCTCCGAGGGGCCGCAGCGAAGCGCATTGAACCCAGATCTGACCAGGCGCCAGCGACCGCCGGATTCGACTGCCGGGGGACGGTGTCAATCCACCGGATAGGCGGTAGCACGTGACTGACGAGTGATCCCGTCACACGTTCGCAGGCGCCATCGGGGCAACCTTGACCTAGTCATGCTTCGCGTTCACGCCCGGCTGCAGCGGGACGCGACGCCAGAGCAGATCGGCATACACCGCTTCCAGCAGCACCAGGGGTGGCAGGCGACAAGCCACGTTGGCGTTCGACGACCTCAGCGCGTCTGAATTATCACGATGGACATGGCCGCGGTGAGCACGAACAGCAGGAACACAGACTCCAGTCGGTGACCGATCGCTCCTCGAGTGGGCCTCCGGGTGCGATCCCCCGTGGCGTGCCGCGCGTGCTCGCGGTGCTGCACGGACAATGCTTCGCCTCCTTGCATGCGCTTCTCGTCAAGGTAGCCATGGGTCCCGGAGGTGGTGCAGGGCCGTTCGTCCGCGTCACTCTGGTCGAAAGACCGTCCCACCACGGCACTCGACACTCGGCTGGTGCAGGTAACGGGACGGTGGGTGGGCCCACCCGATGTCCGAGTTGCGATCCGAGTCGCTAGCCCTGCCACTCACGCAATCGCCTCAACGCAGCAGCGCACGTCGTTCGGCCCGTACAGTGAAGGGGAGAGATCGGCCCGAGCCCTCGGGCCGGTGGACCTCCGCCGAGTGGCGTACGACGCGCCCCGGCCATGTTGACGCCGCCCCGAAATCGGCCGCGGCCGAAGGCAAGGACGTTGATGAGTTCTGCATTCACCCTCACGTTCCAGGCTCCGCCCGCTCGGGAGCTCTCCGATGCGCAGATCGAGGCCGACTTGACCGCTGACGTCGAGGCGCTCGAAGCCCACCCGCAGGCCCTGCCCGATGTCGAAGTCGCAGACGACCTGGCACCTCTAAGGTTGAGCAAGGGCGCCCGGACCGCAGCCGCCGCCGACGGGGTCAGCGAGGACGCGATCCGCACCGTCATCGCCGCCCCCCACGAGATCCAGCCCGACACGACAGGCAACGGGCGGATGCGTCTGCGCCGCGGGAGCCTCACCGTCGTCGTCGCCCGTGACGGCACGGTCCTCTCCATCCGTGACCGCAAGCCCCGCACCCGACGCAGCTGAGGACCACGCTGGCTCAGCGCCTGAGCTTCGGATCTGGGACCCGTACCTCTCTGGCAACCAATCCGGCGACGTTTCTGGCGACGTGGATAGTCAGCCTGGGCGCATGCCCACACCACTCAGAACTACGACAGGTTGTCCCTTCGCAGCTCATTGATCTTCGCGTGCAAGGCGACTGATCCGCGATCAGAAGGTTGCCTGCTCGCCGAGCCGGGGCTGGTGGATCTCCGTAGGTAGGGGTACATGATCGTGGGCGCCACCGCGTCAACCGCGCGCTAACGCACGGGCGACCCCAACGGTTACCGCCGGCGGCGCTGACGCTCGCGACCGACGCCTAGGGAGCATCGGTTCTGTTCGCTGTCGCTGCAGTCCGGCCTGGCCAGTCAGCCAACCTCAATTCCGACGGGTCCTCGCTGGGCCGCAATTCCGGTAGTTCCAAGATGGGCTGACGGACGACGAAGTGGACAGTGCATCAGCGGCGCCGGCACCAGCGACCGGCCTGGCGGTGCGTCTAACAGGCTGTCCCATGGCGCGTGGCGGTGCATGGAGGATGGCCTGCCCGCGTCGGTGGGGGGGCACGACGCGGGCAGGCCGGCTTGTTAGGCGGCTGGTCCGGCGGTGAGGTTCCCGGTGGCGGTGTGGGGCGTGCCGGCCTGGTCGGTCCATTGCAGGGTGACGGTG
>DATCDE010000091.1 GCA_036510875.1 Actinomycetes bacterium | reverse complement strand
GTCGTGGCTTCCCTGGCCCGCTTCGGCGTCGCCGCCGTGAGCGCGAGCGACTCCCACTACGCGGTCATTGCCTCGGTGATCGGCGCGGCCTGGATGCTCGCCCTGGTGCTGCAGCGCTCCTACGAGCCCCGCGTGCTCGGGCTCGGCGGGGAGGAGTACCGCCGGGTCGTGCGGGCCGCCTTCTGGGTGTTCGGCATCACCGCGGTGGTCAGCTACGTCGGCAAGACCGAGCTGGCCCGCGGCTACGTCGCGCTGGCCTTCCCGCTCGGGCTGGCGCTGCTGCTGCTCGGCCGGTTCGCGGTGCGCTCGTGGCTCAAGGCGCAGCGCCGGCGCGGCCGGCTGTGCCACCGGGTCGTCGTGGTGGGCGATCGGCACTCGGTCGGCGACTTCGTCACCCAGCTGCAGCAGGAACCGGCGGCCGGCTTCGTCGTCGTCGGGGTCTGCCTGCCCAGCGCGCAGCAGCGCTGGCGCGGCTCGGTGGTGCCGGTGCTCGGGGGGCACGACGACGTCGCCGCGGCGGCGGCCCGCACGGGGGCCGACGTCGTGGCCGTCACGGCGTCGGAGTCGATCACCCCCGCCCGGCTGCGACGGATCGCCTGGAGCCTCGAGGGCAGCGCCGTCGACCTGGTCGTGGCGCCGGCGGTCACCGACGTGGCCGGGCCACGGATCACCGTGCGGCCGGTGGCCGGGCTGCCGCTGCTGTACGTGGACGAGCCGCGGCTCAGCGGCGGCGCCCGGCTGGTCAAGGGCGTCCTCGACCGGGTCGGCTCGCTGGCGCTGCTCGTCGTCCTGTCGCCGCTGCTGGCTGTCGTGGGCATACTCGTGCGGGCGACCTCGCAGGGGCCGGCGATCTTCGCCCAGCAGCGGGTGGGGCTGGGCGGCAAGCACTTCGCCATGTACAAGTTCCGCAGCATGTTCGCCGACGCCGAGCAGCAGTGGGACGACGTCCGCCCGAACAACGACGCCGGCGGGATGCTGTTCAAGATGCGCGACGACCCGCGGGTGACCCGGATCGGGTGGACCCTGCGGCGGACCTCCATCGACGAGCTGCCCCAGCTGGTCAACGTGCTGCGCGGGCAGATGTCGCTGGTCGGTCCGCGGCCGCTGGCCGTCGCCGCCGGGGAGTTCGTCGGCGATGAGCAGCGCCGGCACCTGGTCAAGCCCGGGATCACCGGGCTGTGGCAGATCAGCGGCCGGGCCCAGCAGTCCTGGGACGACGCGATCCGCCTGGACCTGTACTACGTGGAGAACTGGTCGCTGCCGATGGACCTGCTCATCCTGCTGCGCACCGTGGTCACGGTGTTCCGCGGCGGCGCGCGCTGAGCGCTGCGTTCCCGGGCGGCGGCGTCCGCTCGGGTAGAAAGGGTCGAAACGGCAGTCAGCTCTCGGGGAAGGTGTCGCAATGCTCATGGCTCGGCGCGTGCTCGGGACGGCGCTGCTGCTGGCACTTGCTGGGGTGACGGCTGCGCTGTCCTGGCTGGCGCTGCAGCCCCGGCCGGCTCCCGCCGAGACGCTGAAGGCCTCGGTCACGGCGGAGCCGAGCGCGGTCGTCGTCCCGTCCGTAGCCGCGGCCACCGCGTCTTCGCCTGCATCGCTCGCCGCTGCTGCCGCGGGCCCGGCCGAGCCGGCCGCCCCGCTGTCGCTGGGCGCCGGGCTGGCCGTGCGGGCCGTCGCGGGGTCTTGCGCCAGCGGTGGCGGCAGCGTGGCGGTGAGCACCGACGCCGGGGCGACCTGGCGGACCGTCACGCTGCCGGTCACCTCGGTCCAGCGGGTCAACGTGGTCGACGCCAGCCACCTGTGGGTGGTCGGCGCCGGGCCGGGCTGCGTGTCCGCGCTGTACCGGTCGGCCGACGCGGGCCGCAGCTGGACCGGTGCGCAGAGCGCCACCTCGACGTGGCACCGCGAAGCGGCGGCCGGCGTCCGGGAGGTGCACACCCCGAACGGGACCGTGGCGCTGCCGTGCCCCGCCACGGCCACGCTCGTCGACCTGGCCGGCATCTCAACCACGGACGCGCTGCTGCTGTGCTCTGACGGGACCCTGAAGCGCTCGACCGACGGTGGCTCGCGCTGGGTGACTCGGGGCTCGGTACCCGGCGCGGTCGCGCTGTCCGCGGTGACGACGTCCTCGGTGGCCGTGGCGGTGGACGGCTCGGAAGCGTGCACCGGGGTGGCCGTGGAGCGATCGGTCGACGGCGGCGCGACCTTCCAGCAGGCCGGCTGCGTGCAGGACGCCGGGGACGGCAGCCCGGTCGGACTGGCCTTCGCCACCGACACGGTGGGGATGTTGTGGGACAGCACCTCCGTGTGGGTGACTGCCGACTCCGGCGGCAGCTGGGTGCCCGCCTCGTAGGACGGGTGCCGTCACCGTCGCCGTCCAAGATCGCCGTCAGTGGGAGAGAAGTGCCCTAGCAAGGCAGGATTCTCCCGCCAGCGGTGATCAGGGCGAGGTGGGCAGGTCGGCGAGATCGGGGTGGTCGCGGAACCAGGCCACGGTGCGCTTGAGCGCCTCCTCGATGGGAACCTGGGGTTCCCAGCCCAGCTGGTCGCGGGCAATGGTGATGTCCGGCTGGCGGACCGTCGGGTCGTCCTCGGGGCGCTCGATGAACTCGATCGGTGAGGCGCTGCCGGCGATCTGCCCGATCCACTCGGCCAGGGCCAGCATGGACAGCTCGTGCGGGTTGCCGACGTTCACCGGGCCGGGAAGGTCCGAGTGCAGCAGCCGCACGATGCCGTCGATGAGGTCGCCGACGTAGCAGATCGAACGGGTCTGGCTGCCGTCACCGGCCACCGTGATCGGCTGGCCCATCAGGGCCTGCCGGATGAAGGTGGGGATCGCCCGGCCGTCATTGGGCCGCATCCGCGGGCCGAAGGTGTTGAAGATGCGCACGATCGCGGTGTCCACACCGTGGGTGCGCCGATACGCCATGGTCAGCGCCTCGGCGAACCGCTTGGCCTCGTCGTACACCCCGCGCGGGCCGACCGGGTTGACGTGGCCCCAGTAGGTCTCCGGCTGCGGGTGGACCTGCGGGTCGCCATACGTTTCGCTCGTCGAGGCGAGCAGGAACCGGGCGCCCTTCTCCTTGGCCAGGCCGAGGGCGTGCAGGGTGCCGATCGAGCCGACCTTCATCGTCTCGATGGGCAGCTCGAGGTAGTCGATCGGGCTGGCGGGGGAGGCGAAGTGCAGCACCGCGTCCACCGCACCGGGCACGTGGATGTAGTCGGTGACGTCGGCGCGGACCAGCCGGAACTTCGGGTTCTCCAGCAGGTGGGCCACGTTCTGCGGGTTGCCGGTGAGGAAGTTGTCCAGGCAGACCACCTCGTAGCCGTCGTCCAGCAGCCGCTCACACAGGTGCGAGCCCAGGAAACCGGCCCCACCCGTGACCACCGCGCGCTTGCCCATCCGCCGTTACTCCCCACGTCGCCGTCCGCTCCGCCGCCATCATCCCTCACCCGGCTGGATATTCGGGCCGCGGACCGCGACACCGAGGACCCACGGCCAACCGCGGCGGCCACCGCCAACCGGTTGGTGCCCGCCTCAAGCGGCTCCCCGCGGCCCCCGGGGTCGCGCAGGGTCAACTGTTCGCGGTGATGGCGATGTTGCTGACGGTGTCGATGTCGGTGGATCCGCCGGTGCCGCCGGTGAAGGCCGGTTCGACGTCACCACAGACCAGCCGCACCCGTGGCGCCGGACCCCAAGACCGTCCGCCCCTCGCCCCGACATGCCAGGCAATCCGTTGGGCACCCACCTCTACGGTCGCGCCTCAGCGCGGGCAAGGACCAAGGAGGACCCGATCCACCCCACATCCGTCAGCCATGCTTGAACACGATGGTGGCGGCGAGCCAGGGGGTGTTGCCTCCGGTGCCGATGGTGGCGTTGGGGGTGGCGCCCGCGGCCACGGTCTGGTCCTCGACCAGGAGTTCCATGTCCGTGGTGGGCGAGACGTTGACCCGCGGGGT